>JBMTPW010000147.1:0-5148 GCA_049444115.1 Ilumatobacteraceae bacterium
CGTCTCGCCGAGTATCGCCATGCATGCCAACTTGGCCAAGGTCACCAGTGAGGAATTACTCGACGAACTCACCCGCAAAGAGGCCTTCGGGCGGTTCGCCGAACCATGGGAAGTGGCCAATGTGATCGTGTTCCTGGCCAGCGACTACTCGAGCTACATGACCGGCGAAGTGGTGTCGGTCAGCAGTCAACATCCGTGATGGGCGGGCAGTCATGAGCATCGACGTCAGCATCGCCGAGGGTGTGGCCACCATCGTCATGAATCGTCCGGAGCGCAAGAACGCTTTCGACCGCGCCCAGTACGACGCTCTCGCCGCAACCTTGGCATCGCTCGACTCCGATTCCGAGGTGCGCGTGGCCGTCCTCACCGGAGCCGGCGGAGCCTTCAGCTCGGGACAAGACCTGAAAGAGATGACCGAACTCGCTCAGCAGGCATCCTCCGGCACCATCTCCACTTCGTCGACGGCTCCCAGCGGGTTCACGGTGTTGCTCGACGCCCTCGAAGTGTTTTCCAAACCCTTGATCGCCGCTGTCAACGGTGTCGCCGTCGGCATCGGCATGACTCTCCTGCCATTCTGCGACATCGTGTTGGTGGCCGCATCGGCGCGCCTGCGCGTGCCTTTTTCCGATCTCGGCGTTCCACCCGAGGCGGCAAGTTCGGTGCTGCTGCCGGATCTCATCGGTTGGCAGCGTGCCGCCGATCTGTTGTTGACGGCGCGCTGGGTCGAGGCCGCCGAAGCCGTCGAGTTGGGCCTTGCCCTACGCGTGGTCCCCGACACCGAGTTGATGTCCGCTGCCCACGGCCTGGCGACGACCATTGCTGCGAAGTCGCCCTATGCCACGCGTGTCATCAAACAGACCATGGTGGCCGGTCGCGGTGCACGGATTCGCGAGGCTCGAGCTCGGGAAGAGACGCTCTACACCAGCTTGTTCCGCTCCGGCGGTTTCGGATCCTGAATGGGGTTTCCCCACCCCACTCCTCACGTACCGGGACGTTGGCCGCATCTCGAAGCAGAAGTGGCTGCGGTTCCCCTGACCTCACCAGAGGCCACGCGATTGCTTCGAGCTCTCGACGTCGATGCCGGTTCGACGGCGGACGACACTGCATCCGGCCACGTCTGCGCCACCACTTGGGTTTTCAGCCCGGATGCCCACCATCTGATCCTGGTCCAGCACAGTGTCTTCACCTGGTCCATACCCGGCGGACATATCGAACTCCACGAGACCAGCCGAATGGGAGGATTGCGCGAATTGGAAGAAGAAACCGGACTCACCTCGTTCGACGTTCGAGCGGTCTTCGATCATCCGGCACTCGTCCACGTCACCGACGTGCCCAATCCACTTCCCCATCGACATTGGAACATCGCTTGGCTCTACGTCTGCCACATGGATGCACCGCTGTCGCCGGTCGAAGGCGCCCGTTGGTTCGCAGTCGATGCGCTCCCTGATGGCGCACCAGATTTGCTGGCGACAGCTCGGCGCGCACGCCAGCTCTTGATCGAGCGGTGATCCTCAGGCGCGTACGAGGCGACCGGGTCGGGCCCCGGTGTCCACCCCATTGCGACGAGTGACCACTCCGCTCACGATGGTGGCCACATATCCGGTGGCCTGCTGGAGCAGTCGCCGCCCGCCGGCCGGTAGGTCGTCGACCGCTTCCGGGAATCCGAGTTGCAGGGCATCCAGATCGATGACGTTGATATCGGCCTTCTTGCCGACGGCCAATACACCGCGATCATCGAACCCCACCACTGCGGCCGTGTCGTGGGTCTGGATCTTCACTGCTTCCTCGATGGTCAGCTTCGGACCTCGGTGCCGATCGCGAGCCCAGTGGGTCAGGACGTAGGTCGGGATGGATGCATCGCAGATCATCCGCACATGTGCGCCGCCGTCGGACAGACCCGACACCGTCGCTGGGTGACGCAACATCTCGTAGATGGCGTCCTGCGTACCGCCCACGTAGTTGAAGAACGGCAGCATCAGAAACGAGGTGCCATTGTTCTCGTTCAACAAGTCGTAGGCGTACGAAAGTGGCTCGACCCCGGCTGCAGCAGCCAACGTCGACACCAATCGATCGGGTCCCGGCTCGTAATCCGGTGGCGTCCCCATGGCATACATCTTGTCCACCATGCTCTGCATGAAGGCTCCGATGCCATCGAATTGCTTGCTCGGATCCGGAGCCGCATCGCCTTCGGCGAGGATGCGCGCCTTCACCTCCGGTCGCCGAAGTTCGGCCCGCAAATCCACCGGACCGAGGCGCGACGCCAGTTCCATGTACGTCGGGCGCTTCTGAAAGAAGTGGTACCCGTCCCAGCCGATCATCATTCCGAAGGGTCGAGCCGCCACCTGCGGATGCATGCGGCCACCGTTGGCGTTCACGCGATCCACCACATCGAGCGCTTCGCGCCACGAATCGGCGTTCAGCTCGTTCTGCAGCATGGCGAACGACACCGGCAGCTTGGTCCGCTCGGCGAGTGCAGCCATCCACTCCACCTCGGACAGGAACACCGGCCGATCGAATTCGAGACCCTGGGGGGCTACTTCGAACAGTCCCCCACCGGCGGCCACCAGGGCATCGGCAATACCGTCCAGTTCGTCCTGGGCGGCGAAGGTTCCCGGCACCGGTTCACCGTCCCGCGCTTTGTGATTGAGAGTGCGTGAGGTCGAAAAACCCACTGCTCCAGCCTCTCGGGCTTCGCGCACGATGGCGGCCATGGCGGCGATGTCGTCAGGAGTGGCCTCTTCATTACGCGCCCCGCGCTCGCCCATGACGTAGGCCCGCACCGCGCTGTGGGGCACATAGGCAGCGACGTCCATCGAATACGTCCGCGTCTCGAGGAGGTCCAGATACTGCGGGAATGTCTCCCATCCCCACGTGATGCCCTCGTGAAGCGCGGTGCCAGGGATGTCCTCGACGCCTTCCATCAACTGCACCAACCACTCTTCGCGACCCGGTCGCACCGGAGCGAATCCCACACCGCAGTTTCCCATGACGATGGTGGTGACCCCGTGTCCACTGGTCGGCTCCAAGAGCGAGTCCCACGTGGCCTGGCCATCGAAGTGGGTGTGGAGGTCCACGAATCCGGGTGTGACGATCTTGCCGCGGGCATCGATCTCTTCGATCGTCGGACCATTGATATTCGGAGCGACCTCGACGATGCGTCCTGCGCGCACGCCGATGTCGGCCACGAAGGACCGCCGTCCGGTTCCGTCCACCACCGTGCCTCCACGAATGATGAGATCGAACATGTTCCCCCCGTCTGCATGGCCCGACACTCCAGAGCGTCGACGACCGTGTGCTCGAAATCTAACCGATCCCTCTAGCCTGCAAGCGTGCTCGATCCTTCCCAGATCCGCTCGGTCGACTACGTCTCCCAAGCCCTCGCCGACCACGGCTATCTTGCCGATCGAGGTCTGTCCACCTCGGTGTTCCTGGCTCTCACCTTGCAGCGTCCCTTGTTGCTCGAAGGAGAAGCCGGCGTCGGCAAGACCGAGCTGGCCAAGGTGTTGGCCCGCTGGACCGGAGGGGAACTCATCCGTCTGCAATGTTATGAAGGCATCGATGCCAGCCAGGCCGTGTACGACTGGGACTATTCGCGTCAACTCTTGCATCTGCGAGCTGCGGAAGCCTCCGGTGAGGCCAAGGGTCTCGGCACCGATGCCCTCGAGGATCAGCTCTACCAGGAGCGCTTCCTCCTGCGCCGCGCCGTGTTGCGAGCCCTCGAACCCGCGTCGGCCCCACCGGTGCTGCTGATCGACGAAATCGATCGTGCCGACGACGAATTCGAGGCCTATCTCCTGGAAGTGCTCTCGGATTTCCAGGTGACCATCCCCGAACTCGGCACCTTCACCGCACCGCGGCCACCGATCGTGATTCTCACCTCCAACCGCACCCGTGATGTGCACGACGCCTTGAAGCGCCGCTGCCTGTACCACTGGGTGGAGCATCCGTCGTTCGAACGTGAAGTAGCCATTGTGCGCCTGCGGGTACCGCAAGTGTCCGACGCCTTGGCGCGTCAAGTCGCCGCCGCCACCGAGGCCATGCGCGGCATCAATCTCTACAAGCCACCCGGTGTGGCCGAAACCATCGATTGGGCGTCGGCTCTTGGCAGTCTCGGCGTGACCGCTCTCGACGAGGAGAGCGTGCGGTCGACTCTCGGCGCGGTCCTCAAGTACCGAGAAGATCAGGAGAGCGTGGAGCGCAACGGCATGGCCGATCTGATCCATCAGGCTCTCACTCGCAGCTTGATGGCCTGAACCATGGCCACCGCGGTCAACTCTCCGGCCGAGACCATGGCCGTGGCCTTCACTCGCATTCTGCGCGGTGCCGGTGTCCGCACTCCCATCGGCCATGTTCTGACCTTCGTCGAATCACTGGACAAGGTCGGCATCGACGATCGCGACAACGTCTATTGGGCCGGACGGGCAGCATTGCTTCGACGGCCAGAGGACATCCCCCTCTACGACAAGGCCTTCGCCGTGTTCTGGGAGCGACGCACCTCGCCCCACATCCTGGAAATCGAGGAGACCATGCGCATCACCGTGCTCCTCGACGACGAGGACGACAGCGATTCGGGCGACGAGGGCGACGATCAGAACGACTCCGACGAAACCATCACCGTCCGCTTTTCGGCGGTCGAGACGTTGCGTCAGAAGGATTTTGCCGAATACTCCCCCGATGAACTACGACTCGCCCAGGACTTGATGAGCAAGTTGCGGCTCGCCGGACCACCGCGACGCTCGTTCCGCCAACGACCCCGACGTCGCGGCTCGCGTCCCGATCTGCGTCGCACGGTGCGCACCAGTTTGCGCTCGGGTGGTGAACCGGTGCGGCGGCAGTGGCAGGACAACGACGAACGGCTAAGGCGCCTGGTCTTGTTGCTCGACATCAGTGGTTCGATGGAGCCCTATGCCCGGGCCCTCTTGCGCTTCGTGCAGGCCGCCGTGGCCGGACGTCAGAAAGTGGAGGCCTTCGCCATCGGCACCCGCCTCACGCGTCTCACCCGGGAATTGAATTCCCGCGATCCGGACCGGGCCTTGTCCCAAGCCGCCGGGCGCGTGCAGGACTGGAGCGGTGGCACGCGCCTCGGCGAATGCCTGCGCTCCTTCAACGATGCCTGGGGAGTCCGCGGCATGGCCCGTGGAGCCATCG
>JBMTPW010000148.1:0-5142 GCA_049444115.1 Ilumatobacteraceae bacterium
CTGTTCCGCTAATGGCTGGTCTACGCCACGGTCATGGTTCACGTGTTCATCGTCTTCTTCCGCGACACGGTGACCGGTGGGTCGGTGCTCGGTCTGGCGGCGTCGTTCCCCATGTACTTGGCCTTCGGATACGTGCTGGCAAAATTCGGCTATCAGCGCAAGACATTGCGCGATCTGCGCTCTTCGGCTCCGGACCGTTCCACTTCCAATCGTTCCGGTCGCGCCGATTCTTCGTAAGAAAACCGCGGCTCCGCCGCCCGGAGCAAACCGGCTCCCACCCGACGCACCTCCACTGGTCCGTCACAACATCGGCCCGCCAACAAACCCAAGAGACGATGACATCGGCGAACCGGACGGCCGGACAGCGGAACGACTACGTCTTGTCCATCGATGCCGGAACGACCGGCATTCGGTGTCGGGCGGTGTATCCCGACGGGCGATCCGGACCCGTCGCCTACCGTGAATTCACCCAGTATTTCCCGGAGCCGGGCTGGGTGGAGCACGATGCCCGCGAGATCTGGAGCGCCGTACGGTCGACGTTCGCCGATGTCGTGGCTGCTGCTGGGCTCCCCGCGGCCATCGGGATCACCAATCACCGCGAGACCGTGGTTGCCTGGGATCGACGCACTGGTGAACCCGCGGCTCCGGCGATCGTCTGGCAGGACCGCCGCACGGCAGACACTTGCGAAGCCCTGCAACGAGCCGGGAACCTGGACACCGTTCGGCGGATCACCGGTCTGGTTCTCGATCCCTACTTCTCCGGGACGAAGATGTCCTGGTTGTTGCAGCGCATGGACGCTTCGGGTAGCGCGCGTCCGACGTCATTGGCGCTCGGCACCATCGACAGTTGGATCCTGTGGAACTTGACCGGTGGTGACGTCTTTGCCACCGATCCGTCCAATGCCAGTCGCACCATGCTCTTCGATCTGCGCTCCATGACCTGGAGCGACGTCATGGCCGATCTCCTCGGGATACCCATCGACGCCCTGGCGACGGTCATGCCGTCGAGTGGAACATTCGGTGTCACCAACACCCCCGATCTGCCCTCGGGTATTCCGATCACCGGGATCGCCGGCGATCAGCAATCGGCCCTGTTCGGTCAGGCCTGTTTTCGACCGGGGATGGCCAAGAACACCTACGGAACCGGCAGTTTCATCTTGATGAACATCGGGTCCGTTTGTCCGGATCCCGTCGAGGGTCTCTTGACCACGGTGGCCTGGAGTCTCGGTACTCCCGCAGGGAAACCGAAGGTGACCTACGCACTCGAAGCGTCGATCTTCGTCACAGGTGCCGCAGTGCAGTGGCTCCGCGATGGACTGGGCATCATCTCGGCGTCATCGGACATCGAAGCCCTGGCTCGCACCGTCGATGACAATGGCGGCGTGATCTGCGTTCCAGCCTTCACCGGCCTTGGAAGTCCCTGGTGGGATCCGCATGCCCGCGGAGCCATTCTTGGAATCACTCGCGGCACCACCAAGGCACACCTCGCTCGCGCCGTGGTGGAATCGATGGCGCTGCAGACACGTGATGCGCTCGAGGCCATGCAGCGGGCCAGTGGTCAGGCCATGGACGACTTGCGCGTGGACGGTGGAGCGTCCGTCATGGATCTTCTCTTGCAGATCCAAGCCGACCAACTCGGGATCACGGTGCGTCGACCCCGAGACCAGGAGACAACTTCTTTGGGCGCGGCATTCCTGGCGGGTCTGGCCTGCGGTCTCTGGCCCGATCAAGAGGCCATCGCCGCATCCTGGAGCGAGGAAGCCGTCTTTCGACCACACCCGATGGACTCCGCCGAACGGGTCGCCGCCGAGGCTCTGCACACGTTGTGGCTCAGAGGGGTGGAGCGGTCTCGCCACTGGACGAAGTGATCGTTCCAGATTTCAGAGAGGCCCCGACGATTCGAGCGATGAGCCGCAAATGCTGCCGCTCTCGCCAACGGAACGACCTCTTTTGTCGCTGGCAGACGACTGCACCCGGAATCTCCGGTATCCAGGCCCAGGCCACGTCGCCCAGTGTCGTCTGCACGGTCTCGCCGGTCTCCAAATGGCGCGTTCCATCGAGGAAGGCCACCACCCATGCCAAATCGGGAACGTCCCCGGCGACTGCTGCCGGAATTCCCTCTCCGGTACGAAGCACCGCACACCATTCGGCTTCCAACATGTCGCAGACGCGATCCGACATGTGTTGCAGGCGAACTGGCGCCGGGACCTCCATGATGCTGGCTGCCACCTCGAGGGCCAGCACGCTTTGATCGGATCGATCGGGAGCCACCGGATGCACATCTTCGACGGCCACCCCTTCGACGCGCGAGATCTCCGTCACCATGTCGTCGACCGATGCACCGTCGGGAAGTTCCACCAGGAGTTCGTCGATGGCCATACCGGCACCCCGTTCCAGGATCTCGATGCCGGTCACATCTCCAGAGGCTCGCCCGATGGCCGCCGCCACGCGTCCGAGAGTTCCGGGCACATCCGGCAACCAGAGGCGCACGATATGAGTGGTCACGAAACGACTCGCCGCTCGGTTGCTAGCCCAGTTTCGGCAGTCCGCGCTTCAGATTGCGCAGACCCTGGGCGATGCGTTGCTCGTTCTCGATGAGTGCGAATCGAACGAATCCCTCTCCCCCCGGCCCGAAACCGACACCTGGAGACAGGGCGACCTCGCACTCCTTGACGACATGGGAGCAGAACTCCACCGAGGACATCTCCAGATACGGTTCGGGAACTGGAGCCCAAACGAACATCGACCCCTTGGGCTTGGGGATGTCCCAACCGATCCGTGCCAACCCATCGATGAGCGCATCGCGTCGACTCTGGTAGATGGCGCAGACCTCTTCGGGATAGTCGGAGGCTTCGTTCATCGTGACCGTTGCGGCGATCTGGACCGGTTGGAATGTTCCGTAGTCCAAATAGCTCTTCAGCTTGACGAGTGCCTGGACCACCTCGCGGTTCCCGGCCAGGAAAGCGACGCGCCATCCAGCCATGGAGAAACTCTTGGTCATCGAGTAGAGCTCGACCGCACACTCCTTGGCCCCCTCGGCCTGCAGGATCGAGGGTGGTTCGTAACCATCGAAACCGACATCGGCATAGGCGAAGTCGTGCACCACGATCATGTCGCGCTGGCGACAGAAATCGACGACGCGTTGCATGAAGGGAAGATCCACACACGAACCGGTGGGATTGTGCGGGAAGGAGATCACCAGCACCCGGGGCTTGGGCCAGCCCACGTCGTAGGCGGTCTCCAAACTCTCGAAGAAGTCCCCGGCGAAGTCGGACTGCACCCTTGGATCGGACAGACTGCGCATTGGTACCTGTCGCAGGTCGGCGCCGGCGAAGAGCGGACCATAGATGTGGATCGGGTAACTGGGACTCGGCACGATGGCGGCATCACCGCGATCGAGGAGCACCCACATCAGGTGGCTGAAGCCTTCCTTCGATCCGATGGTGTTGGTGATCTCCAACTCCGGATCCAACTCGACGTTCCACTTGCGTCGATACAGATCGGCCAAGGCCTCACGCAGTTTGGGAAGGCCGCGCGACATCGAATAGCGGTGGTTCCGAGCGATGTGGGCGGCTTCGCACAGTTTCTCGACGGCGATCTCGGGTGAGGGGATGTCCGGATTGCCGAAACCGAGGTCCACGACATCCACGCCGGCTCGCCGTGCCTCGATCTTCAGGTTGTTGATGATCGTGAAGACATAAGGCGGGAGATTCGTGATTCGCCGGAACTCCATGGCTTCCGACGCTACATGCCCGACCGCGGTGACCGGTGCCGGGTTCCTGGGATTCCACCGTGGCCAGCAACGGGATCAATCGACGACAACGAGAATCCACATCGTGTTCATTCCATACCAGCCAACAGCGCCGCTCCTACTGCACCTGCCCGCTCGTCCCAGTGGGCCACGGTGATCGCCGGAAGATCGCGCTGGTTCGGCGCGTAGAGCAGTTGAGCAACGTGACGTCGAACGTCGTCGAGAAAGAGCGGAGCAGTCCGAACCACTCCTCCCCCGAGGACCACCAGGGCCGGATCGAGAATATTCGTGACATTGACGATGCCGCGCGCCACCCACTGCGCGAACTCGGTGAAGATCTCTCGCGCCGGACCGTTCCCCTCACTCGCCAGGGCTGCCACGTCCTGCCCCTGCCAACGGCCCGTGGGACAAGGCCCGAGTACGTCGTCGGCTCGGGCTTGAAGAGCCGATCCCGACGCGAAGCGCTCCCAACATCCGCGCTGTCCGCACGGACACCATGGTCCGTCCGGATCGATCACCATGTGGCCGATTTCTCCGGCAAAACCGTGCGCGCCGCGCAGGACCGCTCCGTTGGCGACGATGCCAGCTCCGATCCCGGTCCCCAAGGTGATCATCACCATGTCGGTCACTCCTCGTCCGGCGCCGGCACGCCACTCGGCAACGGCCGCGCAAGTGGCATCGTTGTCGACCAGGACCGGACGACCGAGAACGCTGCCGACCTCGTCGCGCACGGCCAGATCGGAGACATCGGTCAGGTTCGGCGAGGCTCTGACGACACCAGATCGGGTGACCAGACCGGGCATGCCGATCCCCACCGACAACGGCTCGCTCGCCGCAACCTCTTCGAGATCTCGAATGACCCCGACGATGGTGGTGATCAAGTCGTGGGGATCATTACCGTGCGGTGTCGGGCGCCGAGATTCTGCGCCCACCCCATCGGAGGACCACAGGACACCCAAGCACTTCGTGCCGCCGACGTCCACTCCGATGGTCGGCATCAGCGTCGCCGATCAGCCGGCCGCTTCGGCTCTGACCTTCAGTTCGCGCACGGTGTTGAGGATGCGTACCTCGGCGCGACGCTTCACGAAACCGGGAAGCGGGACGATCAGTTCGATGGAGAGGTTGTAGGTCAGGACCACACCTCCCCGGGCGTCGGGGGCGAACATGTACGCCCCGTCCACGGCGCGCATGATGTCCCCTTTCACCATCCGCCAGGCCAACCGATGCGGGGCGGCGCTGTAGTCGTAGGCCAGCGTGTAATGGGTACTACGGCCCAGAGCCGAGGTCCGGAATTCCACTTCGGTGGCCCGACCCTGGCCGTCTCGGGCCAGGATCACGGCCGACTTCACGTCCTTGGCCCACTCGGGGTACTTCTCGAAATCGGTGGCGAT
>JBMTPW010000149.1:0-5119 GCA_049444115.1 Ilumatobacteraceae bacterium
TCATGACGAGATCCTCGCCAGTCCTTCTGATTCGCCGATGGTGGAGAACCATTCGGGCCACACCGTTGACCGACGCCGAACTGGAGTGGGTGTTCGTCCAATTACTGGCGTCCGAACGGGTTTTGTGGTCCGTCATGGACTGGCGCGACCAGCGTCACTCGTACCACGTGGCCCGCCACTTCGCGGAGATGTTCTCAGGTGAGGACCCACCGGCACGATCGGCGATCGCTGCAGCTCTCCTGCACGACGTCGGCAAGACGGTATCCGGACTCACAACGTTCGAACGGGTCCTGGCCTCGGTCCTCGGAGGCCGAACCGAACGATGGCGCGCCTACCTCGACCATGAGGCCATCGGTTTGGACCAGTGTCGGCGAGCAGGGTCCGACCCGGCGACGTTGGCCCTGTTGGACGGAGAGGGGAGCAAGGAATTCCAACGACGTTTGCAACAGGCCGACGACATCTGACCAGCCGGGAGACGACAATGTCGAAGGATCGGTGGATCGACTTCTGGTTCAGAGGGCCGGAAGCAATCCGATGTTGGCGTAGGCCCGGGCCAAGGTGGCGGTGGCCACATGGCGGGCCTTGCTCGCTCCCACATGCAGCAGTCTGGCCAATTCCGCTTGATCGTTCATCAGTTCGCGATAGCGATCCTGAATGGGGCTCAAGAGTTCGACGACGGCTTCGCCCGTGTCGTTCTTGAGCGGTCCGTACTGGGAATACGTCGGTGCCAGAGCCTCGGGGGACGTGCCGCGGCAAGCAGCGAGGATCTCGAGGAGATTGGAGACGCCAGGTTTCGATGCTCGGTCGAACCGGACCTCCCCGTCGGAATCCGTGACGGCTCGCTTGAACTTCTTCATGATCACTGCGGGTTCGTCCAGCAAATACACGATGCCGCTTTCACCACTGGAGGACTTGGACATCTTGGCCGTGGGGTCCTGAAGATCGGTCACCTTGGCTCCGGCTCGGGGAGTCACCACCTCGGGGACGACGAAGGTGTCCCCGAATCGACTGTTGAAGCGGAGGGCGATGTCACGGGTGATCTCGATGTGCTGGCGTTGATCCTCACCGACGGGAACGTGAGCTGCGTCGTACAAGAGGATGTCTGCGGCTTGGAGGGCCGGATACGTGAAGAGTCCGGCAGAGACGAAATCGGCTTCACGGCGCGAAGCCTTGTCCTTGAACTGGGTCATCCGGCTGAGTTCGCCATAGGACACGGTGCATTCCATGAGCCAGCCGAGTTGGCTGTGCTCGGGAACGTGGCTCTGAACGAACACCGTGGCCACCTCGGGATCGAGACCCACCGCGAAGAGGATGGCCGCCAGATGCATGGTGCTCGGTCCGACGATCCCGGGTTTGTCGGTCACGGTGAGAGCGTGCAGATCGACGATGCCATGGAATGCGTCGTCCTCATGTTGACCGTCGACCCATTGCCGCAGTGCCCCGAGGTAATTCCCGAGGTGCACCGATCCCGTCGGCTGGATGCAGGACAGGACACGAGCCATTCGGTCAGATTAGCCAGGCCCATCCCCACAGGATCGGGAGTTTCGTCGCCCGGCGTCGGCGGCGGTGAGCCTCCCGGAGAGCAGGTGGCGATTAGCCTGTGGCCGTGGCTGTCGATGTTTCCACCCCCGTATTCGAGGGCCCGTTCGATCTCCTGCTGCATCTCATTCTGAAAGAGCAAGTGGACATCCACGAGGTCTCCTTGGCGGTGATCGTGGACTCCTACCTGACCGAGATCGAACGAATGCAGATTCTCGATCTGGACGTGGCCACCGAATTCCTGCTCATCGCCTCCACGCTGGTGGAACTGAAGGCACGGAGGCTCCTGCCAGGCCGGGAGGACGTGGATCTCGACGAGGAACTGGCACTGTGGGAGGAGCGCGACCTCCTCCTGGCGCGCCTGCTCGAATGCAAGACATTCAAGGATGTCGGTCAGGTCTTCGCCCAGATGGCTGATGTAGCCGACCGTTCATATCCGCGCCTGTCCGGTCCGGACGAACGTTTCAGTGAACTGATGCCGGATCTGCTCGAAGGAGTTAGTCCGAGGCAGGTTGCTCGTGCCTACGAGAAGGCCATGACGCCGAAGCCTGTTCCGAAGGTCGACCTCTTCCATGTGGCGGCCATCAAGGCCAATGTGGCCGACGCTTTGGTGGAGTTGGTGGATGAGCTGCCACGGGTTCGTCGGATCGGTTTTCGTCGTCTGACCGCAGATCTGGCAGAACGCTTGGAAGTGATCGTCCGCTTCCTGGCTCTCTTGGAACTTTTCAAACAAGGCTTGGTCGACTTGGATCAGGCCGACACATTCGGCGACATCGAGATCGTCTGGACCGGAGGACTGGACCCGATGGCCTTGTCGTCCTTGGCCATCGACGATTACGACGGTTGAAGCGGAGAGACGACGCAGAAATGAACACAAATGAGTGAACAACCCCTTCCCGTAGCTGCGGGTAGCACCCCGGCAATCGATGCCCAGACGGTCCGCTCCCTCGAGGCCATCGTGCTGGTGGCCAGTGAACCCGTTCCCGCGGATCTATTGGCCCAGATCCTGGAGATTCCCGTGGCCTCGGTGGAGTCGCTGTGCACATCGTTGGCGGCGGCCTACGACGATGCCGGTCACGGTTTCCAATTGGTGAAGGTGGCCGGCGGGTATCGCTTCCAATCGCATCCGGACACGGCGGCGTACGTGGAACGGTTCATTCTCGACGGCCAGCGGGCCCGGTTGTCCGGAGCGGCCTTGGAAACCTTGGCGATCGTGGCGTACAAACAGCCGATCTCGCGCGCCCAGATCGCCTCGATTCGCGGTGTGGATCCGGACGGCGTCCTGCGAACACTGCAGGGTCGTGGCTACATCGATCAGGTCGGTCGGGACCCGGGTCCGGGTCAGGCCGTGCTCTGGGGCACCACCACGGCTTTTCTCGAAAAGCTCGGGCTCAACTCGGTCAGTGATCTCCCGCCGATCGCCGAGTTCCTGCCTGGAGCCGACGTCGTCGAAGCCTTGGAGTCCGGTCTGCGAATCCCGAATCCCACCGAGGACGCACCGCGGAACGAGCAGGCCTGACGAAATGAGAGACCGCGTCGAACGATCATGAGCGAGGGCGAGATCGAACCTCCGCTTTGGGAACAATGGGCGGAAAGGTCGCGTTCGCTACCGAACGGGATACGTCTCCAGAAGGTTCTGGCCCGCCACGGGTACGGATCGCGGCGAGCCAGTGAGGAGTTGATCGGTAGTGGGCGGGTTCGGGTCAACGGTGCCGTTGCCGAATTGGGTCGCCGCGTGGATCCCGAACACGATGAGGTGAGCGTCGATGGCGTGCGAATCGGAATCGAACCCGACCTCGTCCACTACCTTGTCAACAAGCCGCAGGGCGTGGTGTGCACCGCCAGCGATCCGCAGGGGCGCGCCATGATCGTCGATCTGGTTCCGAAGGAGCCGCGCGTTTTCAGCATCGGACGTTTGGATGCCGATTCCGAGGGCCTCATCATTCTCACCAACGACGGCGCTCTGGCCCATGAAGTGGCCCACCCGAGTTGTGGCGTCGACAAGGAGTACCTGGTCGAAGTTTCCGGCGGTCGGGTGGCCCCCGCAGATCTGCGTCGACTGCGGGACGGTGTGCTCCTCGACGATGGACCGACGGCACCAGCGTCGGTATCCCAGCCCGCCGACGGGATGCTGCGCATCGTCATCCATGAAGGACGCAATCGTCAGGTACGCCGCATGTGCGAGGCCATCGGCCATCCGGTGGTCCGATTGATCCGCACGCGTATCGGTCCGTTGCAGGATCGGACTCTGCGTCCGGGAGCCTGGCGAACCTTGAGCGCCGAAGAGGTGCGGAGCCTCAATGAGGCGGTTGCTGCGAACCGTCGCCGGTACGCTCACAACGATGAGTGATCGGGGCCACGAGCAGTCCGCGCCCGGCCCTTCCGGAGCCGATGCCTCCCGAGCAGACGCTCCCAGGGCGAACATCGTCGGACTCGGTCTGATCGGTGGCTCGTTGTGCGCCGCCCTGAAGCAACGCGGTTGGATGGTTTCGGGTAACGATCAGAATCCCGAGCGTGTTGCCGAAGCGTTGAAGCGCGGTCTCATCGATGACGGCGGGCTCGACCGCGAGGCCGCCATCACCTTCGTGGCCGTGCCGGTCCAAGCCGTGCGTGGACAGGTCGAACACGCACTTGCTGCAACCAATGGTCTCGTCACCGATGTGGCCAGTGTGAAGTCCACCGTGACCCGTGAGATCCACGATCCCCGCTTCGTGGGAGGACATCCGATGGCCGGAAGCGAATTGGAGGGGCTGGACGGAGCCGATCCCAATCTCTTCGAAGGTGCGGTCTGGGTGCTCACGCCGACGCCGACAACCGCTGACGGCACCTTCGCCGGGGTGGCCGAAGTGGTGAATTCGCTGGGTGCGGAGATCGTGGCTCTGGAGCCCGGTCGACACGACGATCTGGTGGCGATCGTCAGTCATGTTCCGCACCTCGCCGCAGCCACTCTGATGAACGTGGCGGGGTCGCGAGCGACCGAACACGTGGCGCTTCTTCGTTTGGCAGCCGGGGGATTTCGTGACATGACCAGAATCGCATCTGGACATCCGGCCATTTGGCTTGACATCTGCGACGAGAATCGCGCCGCGATCCTGGGAGGATTGGACGCACTGATCGAGGGACTGGAGGACATGCGCGCTGCGGTCGGTTCGGGAAACCGCTCGGATCTGCACTCCCGATTGAACGCGGCGCGCGAGGCACGTTCGCATCTGCCGAACCGCGTGCGGTCTCTGGCGGAACTTGCCGAGGTCCGCATTCCCATTCTTGATCGCCCGGGTTCGGCTGCCGAGGTCTTCACCTTGGCAGCCGAACTGGGGGTGAACATTTCGAACTTCGAAGTGGTGCATTCAGCCGAGGGCGACCGCGGCATCGCCGTCGTCCTCGTGGATGCGGTGAGCGCAGAGCTCTTTCGCGGCGGCCTCCTGGCCCGTGGTTATCGGCCTTCGGTGCAACGGCTGGGCTGATGAGCTCACCAACCCTGGCCACGGCAACTGGCCCGATATCGGCCCGGATCGAAGTTCCCGGATCGAAGAGCATCGTGAACCGAGCTCTGATCTGCGCGGCGCTTGCGAGGGGCCGG
>JBMTPW010000150.1:0-5090 GCA_049444115.1 Ilumatobacteraceae bacterium
AGTTCTTCGTACCTCCGGCCGAGGGGCCGCGTTGGTACGACTACTGGTGTCGTGAACGTCTCCAGTGGTACGTGGACCTGGGAATTCCAGCGGAGATGTTGCGCCTGCGGCCTCACGACGCCGACGAACTCAGTCACTATTCGGCTGGTACTGCGGACGTGGAGTTCGCCTATCCATGGGGATGGGGCGAACTCGAAGGAATCGCGCAACGCACCAATTTCGACCTCAACCAGCACGCCACTCATTCGGGTCAGCGACTCGACTACTTCGATCAGGCCACCAATGAGCGGTATGTCCCCTTCGTGGTCGAACCGGCCGCTGGTGTGAACCGGGCCATGGCGGCGTTCCTCTTGGCGGCGTACGCCGAGGACGAGGTCGGTGGAGAAGCCCGTACCGTCCTGAGGTTGCATCCCCGACTCGCCCCGTACAAGGTGGCGGTCCTGCCACTCAGCAAGAAGGACACCCTCACTCCGGTGGCCCGACGCATCTTTGCCGACCTCGGCGAGAGATACATGGTCGAATACGACGACACTCAGTCGATCGGGAAGCGATACCGGCGCCAGGACGAGATCGGTACGCCCTTGTGCGTCACCGTGGACTTCGATTCGCTCGAGGACCAGGCAGTGACGATTCGAGATCGGGACACCACCGAGCAGGTACGTGTTCCCATGGCCGATCTCGACCGTGAACTTCGGTCCCGTCTCGGGTTCTGAGAAAGGGTCGCCACCGTCTACGGTGCGTGCTCGGCGACCGCCTTGCGGTTGGTCCCGATAATGAAGAGCAGCAAAGGAGAATCGATCCGCACGGGTCGATCACGAGGGAAAGTAGATCGGAAATGGCAAAGGTTGCAGTGTGGGCGAAGATTCCGGCCGCGCCGGGGAAGCGAGACGATTTGGCCAAGGCGCTCGAGGTCGGATTGACGACGGCCAAAGGGGAGCCGGGGACGATCTACTACATCCTCCATACCGACCCCAATGACGCAGACGCCCTCTACATGTACGAGATGTACGAGTCCCAGGACGCGCTCAACGCCCACATGGGCTCCGACGCCTTCAAGGCCCTCGGTCCGACGTTGGCACCGTTCCTCGGTGGACGACCCGAGTTGACGTTCCTCGGTCCCATTGGTGGCAAGGGAGCCTGACGGTCGGTGACGACCAGACGCACCTATCTCGACCGCATCCTGGAGGCTCATCGGGTCGAGGCCGGCTCGGACCAACGCGATCTGGCGGCCCTCGTCCAGGAGTGCGAAGAATTGCCTCCGGCGCGTGGTTTCCGCGAAAGGTTGCGGGTCGATGCCGATTCGGGTCTGGCGGTGATCGCCGAGATCAAACGGCGCTCGCCGTCCAAAGGTGATCTCTGCGCCGCGCTCGATCCGAGCACCCTCGCCCGTTCCTACGAAGGCGGCGGGGCGAGCTGCTTGTCGGTGCTGACCGATCGCGAATTCTTCGGCGGATCTCCGGAGGATCTGCAGACGGCCCGCAACGCCGTTTCCGTGCCGGTGTTGCGAAAGGATTTCACCGTGTCGGAGCGCGATGTCTGCGATGCGCGGCTCATGGGGGCCGACTGCGTGCTGCTCATCGCGGCGGCCCTCGATGATGTCGAACTGGGATCGTTTCACCACCTCGCCCGACGGATCGGTCTCGACGTCCTGGTGGAAATCCACGACGAAGCCGAACTCGAACGGGCTCTGATGATCGGAGCCGATCTGGTGGGCGTCAACCAGCGAGACCTGGTGACGTTCGAGGTCGATCACGAGCGGGCAGTGCGCATGGCGGCGTTGATGCCCGCGGGTGTGGTCCGGGTGGCCGAGAGCGGGGTGCGCGATACCGGCGATGCCCGCAGCTTGCGGGCTGCCGGATACCACGCCGTCCTCGTCGGGGAATCCTTGGTGACATCGTCGAATCCCGAAGCCTCCGTACGTGCCTTGCGCTCGGTCTGAGTGCGTGACCGATGCGCCGCGAAGATGCACCGACCACTTCCGGCAGAGGGATACGGTAATTCCGTGTTCGTCAAGATCTGCGGCATCACCAACGAAGAAGATGCCCTGTTGGCCGTGGCCATGGGAGCAGATGCCGTCGGTTTCATCTTTGCGCCGTCGCCTCGTCAGGTGGCACCACAACTCGTGTACGACATCACCAGACGACTTCCTCCGGAGATCTTGACCGTTGGTGTCTTCAAGGACGACCTTCCTGATCGGATCTTCGACATCGTCGCCCGTTCCGGGGTGAAGGCGGTGCAACTGCACGGGCGAGAACCGCGGTCGACCGTGGCCGAATTGGCCGAGAACGTGCGTTGGATCATCAAGGCGGTGACGGCCGGATCGCGCGAAGCCCGCATCGCCAACCAGTTCGGCACCGACTTGATCCTGGTCGATGCTCCCGAACCCGGATCGGGTCAGGTCTTCGATTGGCGGTTGACCGATGAAATCCCCTCCGGAGTTCGCCTCATCCTGGCCGGGGGGCTCACCGTGGACAATGTGGCCGCGGCCATCGAGTACGTCCGACCATGGGGGGTGGACGTGTCCTCGGGCGTGGAATCGGCTCCGGGACGCAAGGACGCCCTCAAGCTTCGACGCTTCATCGCCAATGCTCGGGCGGCGGGTCCAATGGTTGCCGAGGATGGTCCGGATGGGTTCCGACCTCCGGTCGAGGGGGAGGACTTTCCCTACGACTGGGCCGAGGAGTGAATGGCGCCGACCCGTCCTCCCGTGACCGGCGACGCAGACGAGATTCGTATTCCGATGTGGAGATCGGCCTCGTAGGTGCGAACATGTCCCTTCTGGTCCGACTGTCGAATCGGTGATTCGCTATCGGCCCACCTGGAGCAACGATCGAGGGACCATGACCACTCCCACTCAGTCACTGATGTCGGAACCCTCTGAGGCTGGACGGTTCGGCGAATTCGGGGGCCGTTTCGTCCCCGAGACCTTGGTGCCGGCCTGTCAGGAATTGGAGATGGCCTTCCGTGAGGCGTGGGCCGATCCCATTTTCCGTGGTGATCTCGATCAGGTGTTGCGGGAATACGCCGGGCGTCCCTCGATCCTCACCGAATGCCGTCAACTGGGGGCCAAGTTGGGTCTGCGACTGGTGCTCAAGCGCGAGGATCTCAATCACACCGGATCCCACAAGATCAACAATGTCCTCGGTCAGGCGCTCCTGGCCAAGCGCATGGGCAAGAAGCGGATCGTGGCCGAAACCGGAGCTGGACAGCATGGTGTGGCCTCGGCAACGGCGGCGGCGCTGCTCGGATTGGAGTGCAAGGTGTACATGGGCGCCGTCGACGTGGAGCGGCAGGCCCTGAATGTCTTTCGAATGAAGCTGCTCGGGGCCGACGTCGAGGCTGTTCACAGTGGGAGCCGCACCCTGAAGGATGCCGTCAACGAAGCCATGCGTGATTGGGTGGCCACGGTGGAGACGACGCACTATTGCCTGGGGTCGGTCATGGGTCCTCATCCGTATCCCTGGATGGTGCGCGAATTCCACCGCGTCATCGGACGCGAGGCTCATGATCAATGCCTGGATCGCTTCGGGCATCTACCCGACGTGGTGGTGGCTTGCGTCGGCGGTGGATCGAACGCTCTCGGCATCTTCTCCGGTTTCGTGGACACGCCAGCTCGGTTGGTCGGTGTGGAGCCAGCAGGTGGCGCCGCAGTCGGGCGTGGTCAACCCGGTGTCGTGCACGGGATGCGGAGTTATCTGATGCAAGACGAGTACGGCCAGGTTCAAGAAGCCCATTCGGTCTCGGCCGGTTTGGACTATCCCGGTGTGGGTCCGGAACACTCGTATCTGGCTTCGGTCGGACGAGCCGAGTATCCGACCGTCACCGACTCAGAAGTGATCGAAGCCTTTCAACTGCTGGCCCGGACCGAGGGGATCATCCCGGCCTTGGAATGCGCCCACGCTCTGGCCTGGATCAGTCGAGAGGCTCCATCGATGCAGGGCCAGATGGTGCTCATGAATCTGTCGGGTCGAGGCGACAAGGACGTGGCCCAGATGATGGACATTCTCGGTTCATGAGGAACACATGACCGCTGCCGACGTCGCTCCCGCGGGCATCCTTCCCGTCGAAGGTCTGTTGCGCGCCAAACGCGATGCCGGTCGCAAACTCCTGGTGCCGTACGTGACCGGAGGACTCCACGGGTGGATCGAAGCCGTGCGCGCCTCGGCTGCCCACGGAGCCGATCTCATCGAGATCGGTATCCCATTCTCCGATCCGGTCATGGATGGGCCGGTCATCCAGGAAGCATCCCAGCGAGCCCTCGATGCTGGCGCAACCCCCGTTTCGATCCTCGAGGAAGTTCGTGGACTCGATGTGGACGTCCCGGTGGTGGTGATGTGTTACTACAACACCGTGCATCACGCCGGCCATGAACGATTCGCCGCACAATTGCAGTCGGCGGGAATCGTGGGCGCCATCATCCCCGATCTTCCGCTCGAGGAGTCCGACCCCTGGTGCGCGGCAGCCGATGCCCATGGTCTGGCCACGATCATGTTGGCTGCTCCCACCGCACCCGACGAGCGCTTGCCGCGGATCTGCGCCCGTTCGCGTGGTTTCGTGTACTCGGTGGGACTGCTCGGGGTGACCGGTGAACGGAGTTCCCTGGCCGCAACGGCCACGGCCTTGGCCGCCCGTTTGAAACAGGTCACCGATGTACCGGTCATCGTGGGCGTCGGTGTCTCCGACAGCGCCCAGGCCAAGGAAGTGTGTCGTGTCGCCGACGGAGTGGTCCAAGGGGCTTCGGTGGTGCGCCGACTGATGGAAGGCGGCCCCGACGCCGTGGGCCTCTACATCGAGGAAGTGCGGGCCGCCATCGACTCCATGGGGGCCAATCAGTCTGATTCGACAATGTGATCTGCTGGTAAGGATTCGGTGGGAAGTGGACCACTGCCTGGGACGCAGCCTTTGGTCGTGGCAGGATGTGGCGCCGGTTCCGGACGAGGACATTGGATCGAATCCTTTGAGGGGCGGCCGTTGAAGACCGGTCGGAGAGGTGCATCGTGAAGCGACGAATCGATAAGACAACGGGACGATTGTCGACGATCGTGGCGGCCGCGATGGTCGTGGTCGGTTGCGGAGGCTCGGATGGAGGC
>JBMTPW010000151.1:0-5088 GCA_049444115.1 Ilumatobacteraceae bacterium
CTGCGCCGCTACGTGCAACGTCCGTATCGAATTCGCATCAAGTCCAAGCCCGAGCACGCCATCATCCTTGGTGTCCTTCTCTCGATCGGCCTGACCGGATTCGGTGCCGAGATGTTCCGTATCGCCGAGAACTCGGCGGCCGGCCAGAACATGGATCACGAGAAGTGGTCCTTCATCGGGTACCCGCTGGCGCAACTGGTGGACGGTTCGGCCCAGCGCACCCTCGAGTTGTGGCACCAGGGTTGGTGGATCGCCCATGTGCTCACGTTCGTGGCCTTCTTGGTGATCCTGCCGGTGACCATGTTGCGGCACATCTTCACCTCGCCCCTGAACATGTATCTGAAGGACCGTGAGCGACCCAAGGGTGCCATGAAGGCAATGCCGAATCTCACCGAGACCTCGCTCGAGACCTTCGGTGCCGCCGTGGTGGAGGACTTCACCTGGAAGCAGTTGCTGGACACCGACGCCTGCACCATGTGCGGACGTTGCACCAGTGTGTGCCCGGCCCATGCCACCGGCAAGCCGCTGGATCCGCGTGAGATCGTGCTCAAGACCGGTGAAGTCATGGCCGCGACCGCAGCCCATGCTCCCGGTGGTCGAGTGACTCCGCCCCTCGGTACCGATCCCGAGATCACCATCGGTGCCAATTCGCTCTTCGAGCGGATCACCGCCGAAGAGGTGTGGAGTTGCACCTCGTGCAAGGCCTGTGACGAGATCTGTCCCGTCAATATCGAGATCCTCGACAAGATCCTGGACATGCGTCGCTACTTGTCGCTGATGGAGAGCAACTTCCCCGCCGAATTGGGCAACGCATACCGCGCCATGGAGAACCAGGGCAATCCCTGGGGGATGAACCAGGGTGAACGCGGTGACTGGGCCAACGACTTGGACGTCGACATCGTCGACCCGGGTGAGGCACTCTCGCACGAATACCTCTACTGGGTGGGATGTGCCGGATCCTTCGACGACAAGAACAAGAAGGTCACCCAGTCCATGGCCAAGCTGTTGAAGCGGGCCGGTATCGATGTGGCCATTCTCGGGCCGAGCGAGATGTGCACCGGTGACTCGGCCCGTCGCTCCGGCAACGAGTACCTCTTCCAGATGTTGGCCATCCCCAACGTGGAGATGCTGAACGGTATGGGCGTGAAGAAGATCATCACCCAGTGCCCGCACTGCTTCAACACACTGGCCAACGAGTATCCCCAACTGGGCGGAAACTACGAAGTGATCCACCACACCCAGTTGCTGGAGCAGTTGATCGACAGCGGCAAATTGGACGTGAGCAATGCCACGCTCGAAGAGCGCATCACCTATCACGACTCGTGTTACCTCGGCCGACACAACGACGTGTATCTCGCACCACGCAAGGTGGTGGCCTCCATCAAGGGCATCGAGGTGGTCGAGATGCAGCGCAACGGCACCAAGGGCATGTGTTGCGGGGCTGGTGGCGCCCGGATGTGGATGGAGGAGTCCATCGGCACCAAGGTGAACGACGAACGAGCTCGTGAGGCACTCAGCACCGGCGCCACGCGCGTGGCCACTGCTTGCCCGTTCTGCTACATCATGCTGGACGACGGTGTGAAGGCCGCCGGCGCCGAAGAGGATCAGGTGAAGGTGGCCGACGTCGCCATTCACTTGCTGGAAGCGATCGAGAAGGGCGAGCAAGCGCTGGCCCATCCGAGTGCGCCACTCAACATTCCCGTTGCCGGCGAGTGACCACTCAAACGGTCAGATAGCTCACGATCAACGACCGTAGTTGGTCGATCCCCACACCTTTGGTGGCACTCACCCACACCACGTCGCCGGGATCCAACTGGCATCCGGCCGCCAGATCCCGTTTACGGGTTTGACGTTTGGCCGATTTCACCTTGTCGTGTTTGGTGGCCACCACGGTGTGGGGCAACCCATTCGCCCGAAGCCACTCCAACATCTGCACATCCAGTTTGGTCGGTCCGATCTCGCCGTCCACGAGAACGAAGACGTTCACCAATGACTCACGGTGCAGGAGATATCCCTCGATCATCTTCTGCCAACCCTGTTTGATCCGGCCGGGGACGGCGGCATAGCCGTAGCCAGGCAGATCCACCAACGTGGAGCCATTGGACAACGCGAACAGATTGATCAACTGCGTACGGCCAGGAGTGTTGGACACTCGCGCCAACTGACGTTGGTTGGCCAGAGCGTTGATGAGAGACGACTTACCGACGTTGGAACGCCCGACGAAGGCCACTTCGGCGGGGGAGTCCGGCAAGGTGCCGGCATCCACTGCCGATGTCACGAAGGTCAACGACAGTGGATGGGACATCCATCGCAGTGTAGGCAGTGGTCACCGCACGAGCGGCGGTAGGTCCTTTTCATCCTCCGTGCCCGGAATGTCGAAGCGGATCTCCGACGTCGGAGTCAGAGTGCCGAGCTCGACCACCAGCACACCGCCGGCACTGACGGTGACGAGTCGGCCCTGGGCCACGACTGCCCGCCGGATCGGATACCACATGAAGATGCGGCCCTGTTCGGAGAGGTTGGTCCCTTCCAACTTCAACACCACCGCCGATTCGCAACCCACTCCGCCGGCCACTTCACAGACCAATTCGCGCGGCACCACGATCTGGCCGGTTTCAGACCACCACAAGAATGCGTGCGGATCCCAGGTGGCCTCGCTCATCTGGCCGACTTCGGCCGTGGCCACCTGCACCGGTTTGCTGGGATCCGAGACATCGAAAACCGATACCTGGGCACCAGTGATCATTCCGGTTTCGGTTCCCGACATGCCCACGGCGATGACTCGGTCACCGTCGATGGGCTTCAAGTAGGTCGAGTAGCCGGGCACCTTCAGCTCGCCGACGAGTTCGGGGGCTTCAGGGTCGGAGAGATCCAAGACATAGAGCGGGTCCACCTGACGGAAAGTCACCACGTACCCACGCGGGCCGTCGAAACGCACTCCTTGGATCTGCTCGCCACGACCCAAACCGAGGACCGCTCCAACCTCTTTGAGTTCGTTCCCTTCCACTTTCAAGACGTGTACGCCGTTGTCCTGACCGCCACCGAAGTCGTACTCGTACGTGGTGGTTGCCACACGCAAGGTGCCTTCGTATTCCGACATGGAATACGAGTTGAGCAGTGTCCCATCCACACGACCCGAGGCCACGTACGCGAGTTCGCTCGTGCCTTTGGTCAGCGCGAACGCATGGATGTCGGTACGGGGCGGTTCCGGACGATTGGGTACATAGTCATCGAAAACCGTGTCGCTCCACCGGGTGGTGGCCACGTAGAGTCCGGTCGACGAGGAGTACGCATTGTTGGAGTCGGCGAGAATGCCGACACTGCCGGCAGGAACCGCCGGCGAGTCCGACGTGGGAACACTGGCCACCCAGGTGACTCCCCAACCACTGAACTGGTTCGGGTGACCAAGGTTGGCACAGTCGATGGCGACCGACTTCTCGCCCCACGAACCCATCTCGCTCTCGGCGAAGGTTCGCGGCAGGATCTGCTCGATCGTGAGTTCTTCGATCACTTCGCGGTTGCGTTCTTCAGCGGCTTCCAGCGCATCCTCCGTGCCGTCACGCGGTGAAACGAAGTCGATGCGCTCCACCAGACCGCTGCGCATGGTCATGAACACCACGCCATCCACGGCGCGCATGGTGACCAGCCAACCTTCCAGGTGATCACGACGCTGGAAGGTGAGTTCACCATCCGCAACCGAATACTGGGTCACGATGGCCGATGCCGATGCATCCCATACCGTGTTGGCCACCACGAGACGATCTCCACTCAGGATCATCTGCGCATCACCACGTGGAAGTTCGATTTCGCTCAGAAGCGTTCCAGTGTCCAGATCCGCACTGCGCAGGCGATTGTCCACGATGCTGTAGACGTATCGTCCATCGGTCTCGACGATGTCACCTTCGTCGACGTCGATTTCCTGGGTATTGGTCACCGATGTCCCTGAACCACCACCGTCTTCAGCAACCGGAACTTCACCAGTCGCCGCAACTGGTGCTCCGACGGCCATGTCCTTTCCACTCTCCGCCACTCCGGAGGCGTACATCCATGGGAAGTACTCGAGTCCATATGGACCGACACGTTTGAGCATCTCGGCCTTGGTCCAGGCCAGGACGTCGGCGCAATCTTCGAAAGGGGCAAAGACGGGAATCGCATCAGCACCTTCGGTTCCGTCGTCGGAATCCCCCGAGCAACCGGCGGCCACCAAGGCCATGACGGTCACGGGAGCCAGAACTTTGCGCAGCGTGAAGCGGGAAACCAAGCGAGAATCATTGAGTGGAGTCATACCCCTCTGACGCTACGGGTCGGGATCAGGTTCCCGAAGTACGGATGATCAGGACAGTACGAACGTCCCAACCAGCCCGAAGACCTCAATCGTTGCGGAAATTCTCGAAATATCGGCTCGGTGTCGGCCCCCGTTGACCGTGGTACTTCGATCCACGCGCCCCCTGGCCATAGGGGTGGTCGGCCTCGGTGGTCATCTGCATGAAGCTGACCTGGCCGATCTTCATACCCGGGTACAGCGTGATGGGCAGGCTGGCCACATTGGCCAGTTCCAAGGTGACGTGGCCATCGAAACCAGCGTCGATGAATCCCGCAGTCGAGTGGATCAAAAGGCCCAGACGGCCGAGCGAACTCTTCCCCTCGATACGGGCCACCAAATCCGTTGGGACACCGACACGCTCCAGGGTCGATCCGAGGACGAACTCACCGGGATGCAACATGAAGACCCCATCGGCGGGGATCTCCACCAGTTCGGTGAGGCCGGTCTGGTCCTCTTTCACGTCGATGACGCCGGCGGTGTGGTTGCGGAACACTCGGAAGAGGTTGGCCAGGCGCACGTCGATCGATGAGGGTTGGATCAGCGTTTCATCCAGTGGATCGATGAGTATCCGCCCGGCGGCCAAGGCCTCTCGTAGCGATCGGTCTGAAAGGATCACGGCTCTCACCGTAGTGGCTGGGACTGTTCGGCCCGCAGGTGATCGGGCCTGGTCCGAGCGGTAATCTGGGCTTCTCTGCGGGTGTAGTTCAGAGGCAGAACATCAGCTTCCCAAGCTGAGAACGCGGGTTCGATTCCCGTCACCCGCT
>JBMTPW010000152.1:0-5083 GCA_049444115.1 Ilumatobacteraceae bacterium
ACTTCAACGTGCGCGCCATTTCTCCGCTCACGGACTCCCCCGAAGCTGCCGCCGAAGCCCGCCGTCGGGATCATCTGGTGTGGCGCACCTTCTTGCGCGGCCTTCGTGATGGAACCGTGGTCATTCCCGGTCGCGCCGATCGAGAACTGCCCGATCTGGCGGGGGCCATCGACATCGTGGGTATCGGCATCACGACCGATCTGGGTTCGGATCGCCTGCTCGATGACGACACGCTCCGACGCTGCTACGAGCGAACTCAAATGTTTCTCCATCGGGCGGCCGAGGAGGGCCCGAACATGCCGATGGCCGTCACGTACCGAGCCCGGCGACCCCTCTGGGCCGACACCGATCGCGACGGAGAAGTCCTCACCGAAACGTTCGTGCGCTCCCTCTCGGACACACGGCGAGACGGTGTGCCCATCACCCAGACATTTTTCGAACCCGGGATCGCCCCAATCAGCGAACGGGGGCGCGACGCATTCCTCGATTGGGATCGACAGATCACCGCCAGTGGGACCGCCTGGCGCGCCCTCGCTGCACTCTGAACGAACGCACGTCCTGCCGACGATGACGGGCAGCTACTTGATGGCGGTGGGGGCCACCGGTCCACCCACGCCGCGTGTGAACGGCAGTGGTGTGGCCGTGAGCAGGAAGTCGTATTGCCCGTCGACGGCACAATCAGCAGCCAATTCGTCGAGAGCGAAGTTCTGGCCCTGGGTGAGCCCGATATCGCGAATGTTGATCATGTGCACGGGCAACAACGCCGCTGGATCCTCGGGCGGATAGCACTCGAAGACGATGGTGTCGGTGGCCACGATGGCCACGTCGTGATCGCGAATCCACTCGATACTGCCCTGACCGAGCCCGGGAGTGGGATGCGAGTAGTGCACCTTGTCGCCGACGCGCAGCCAATGCTGATGTCCGGTGCGCACGCAGATGGCGTCCCCCGCTTGCACCGTCAAGCCGGCCATGGCCGCGGCCCGGTCCAAATCTTCTGCACCGATCGGGTGATTGTCGTCGAAGAAGTCGACGCCGTGCAGACGGGCGATGTCCAACAGGATGCCCCGCGTGGCAACCGGGCCGACCCGTTCGATTCCGAGTTCGTGAGCCCCCGCTTCGTCCACGGTGTCCATGGAAATGCCGTTGTAGAGGAGATGGTCGTAGCCAACATGGGCCAAGGAATCCAGGTGCGTGGACGCCTGTACGCCCATGGAGACGGCATCGTCGCTGTTGGTGAAATCGCCAGGATCACCGGTGAGCGAGGTGTTGATGGCGATCATGGTGCGTTCGGGGTTGATCCGTCCCGGAATGAAACCCAACTGCGGACCGTTCTCGTCGAAGGGATACGTGAGCGAGAACACCTTGCCTTGGCGCGCCGCGGCCATCCCGCGCAGCACGGCGGCACGGTCGATCAGGTTCAGGGTGCCGCGGCGGTCGTCGGCTCCCCAGCGACCCCAATTGGAGACCCGGGCGGCCAATTCGCGCAAGTAATCCGGCATGGTCATGACGAACTCCTCTCAGCCGAAGACCAACTCGGCCATGGTGCGCAACGTATCCGGCGAGCCGCCGACGATGAGAGTGGTGACACGGCTTTCGCGCCAGGCGGCCAGATCGTCCCTGATCTTGGCCGGCGGTCCCACCAAACAGATCTCGTCGATCATGGCGTTCGGAACCGCGGCGATGGCTTCGTTCTGTTTGCCGTTCAAGAACAGCTCCTGAATGGTGTCGACGGCCGCTTCGTAGCCGAGACGACGGAAGACGTCGGCGTGGAAGTTCATCTCCTGCGCACCCATACCCCCCACGTACAAAGCAATGGTCGGACGCACACGGTCATACGCGCGCTCCATGTCGTCGTCGATGGAGGTGGTGGCCATGGCCAGGATCTCGAAGTCCTCGGGTGTGCGACGCGCCGTGGGACGGGCGAATCCCTCGGCCAGATGCGCGGCATACATGGATTCATGACGGGGCGCATAGAAAATGGGGAACCAGCCATCGGCGATCTCGGCGGCGAGGGCCACGTTCTTTGGTCCTTCGGCCCCGAGGAAGATCGGTAGATCGGCACGCAAGGGATGCGTCATCACATTCAATGCCTTGCCGAGACCCATGCCGTCACGCGCCGGGATCGGGTACTCGGGTCCGTCATTGGTGAGCCGTTCGTCGCGGGCCAGGATCTTGCGGATGATGTTCACGTATTCACGCGTGCGAGCCAGTGGCTTGTTGAACCGTTGCCCGTACCAGCCCTCCACCACCTGCGGCCCACTGACCCCGAGTCCCAGACAGAAGCGACCACCCGAGAGGTGATCCATGGTGATGGCAGCCATGGCCGTGGCCGCCGGTGTGCGAGCCGAAATCTGCACGATGTTGGTGCACAGACGCAGGCGGCTGGTGCCCGCCCCCCACCAGGCGAGCGGCGAGATGGCGTCGCTTCCCCACGACTCGGCGGTGAAAACCGAGTCGTAGCCCAGTGCCTCGATCATCTGCAACGTCTCGGGAACTCCGGCTGGCATGGAGCGACCCCAGTACCCGATGTGCCAGCCGAGTTTGAGATCCTTGGTCATCACGTCCCCCCGGGCCGCCCCGGTCACCCGCAGGGTTCGCCCTGAGAGAAAAACAGTAGTGGTCCGAGTCTGATTCACCAGGATCGACCAGGTTCACCTGCGGGACCGTCTGCTAGAAAATTCCTGTCCATCGACGGGGAGTGACATGGAAATCGGCTACACCCACGAGCAGCAGGCCATGCGCAACGAGTTGCGCTCCTACTACGAGCAACTTCTCGACGGCGAGACCGTTGCCGAACTCGCCAACAGCCACGGCATCGGCGCCGCCCCCCGCCGAGTGTGGAAGCAGATGTGCGCCGACGGCTGGGCCGGCATCGGTTGGCCGAAGGAATACGGCGGTCAGGGTCGCAGCGCCATCGAGCAGTTCATCTTCTTCGACGAGTCGATGCGCGCCGGCGCGCCGGTACCCATGCTCAGCATCAACACGGTCGGCCCCACCATCATGAACTTCGGCACCGACCAGCAAAAAGAGTTCTTCCTGCCCAAGATCCTGGCGGGCGACGTTCATTTCTGCATCGGCTATAGCGAGCCGAACGCCGGTACCGACCTCGCGTCGTTGCAAACGCGCGCCGTGCGCGACGGAGACGTGTACGTCGTCAACGGACAGAAGATGTGGACGTCGCTGTCGAGCGATGCCGACTACTGCTGGCTCGCGGTGCGAACCGATCCCGAGGCCGCCAAGCACAAGGGCATCAGCATTCTCATCATGCCCATGAACACTCCGGGCATCACTCTGCAGAAACTCAACCTCATCGGTGAGCACGACATCAATGCCATGTTCCTCGATGACGTTCGTATTCCGGTCGAGAACTGCGTCGGTGGCGAGAACAAGGGTTGGACTCTCATCACCAATCAGCTCAACCACGAGCGCGTCACTTTGTGTTCCACCGGCGTCGTCGAGCGGGCATTGGCCGACACGCTCGAGTGGGCCAAGAACACCAAGCTGCCCGACGGCCGGCGTATCGCCGACCAAGAGTGGGTGCAGTTGAACCTCGCTCGGGTGCACGCCAAGCTCGACGTCTTGCGTCTCATGAACTGGCAATCGGCGTGGGAAGCGACCCAGGGCAAACTCGATGTGGGTCATTGCTCGTCGATCAAGGTGTACGGCACCGAGTTCTATCTCGAGGCCTTCCGCTTGCTCTTCGAGATCCTCGGACCGCCCGGCTATCTGAAACAAGGCACGCCCGGCTCCATCCTGCGCGCACGACTCGAGAGCCTCTACCGCGGCATGTTGATCCTCACCTTCGGTGGTGGCACCAACGAGATGCAACGCGACCTGATCACCATGTTCTCACTTGGATTCCCGAGGGCGGCCCGCTGATGGATTTCTCACTCACCTCCGATCAGAACGAACTCCGCGCGCTCACACGCCAGATCCTCGCCGACACGTGCACGACCGAACACGTGAAGTCGATCGCGGCCACCGAAAGTGGAACCGATCTCGCCCTGTGGCGCACCTTGGCCGATGCCGGCTTGGTGGGCATCGCACTTCCCGAATCGGTCGGTGGAGGCGGACTCGGAATCATCGAAGCGTCCATCGTGTTGGAGGAGATCGGTCGAGTGGCCGCGCCGGTTCCGGCGTTGGCCGTCATCGCGCTCGCGGGTCCCGCACTGGCCGGTAACCCCGACTTGCTCGAAGGTGTCGCCAGCGGCGAAACCATCGTGACCGCGGCCATCCACGAACCAGTGGGTGACGTCTTCTCCCCCGCCACCGTCGTGAACGACGGCAAGATCACCGGAACGAAGGTGTGCGTTCCGCACGGACTCCTCGCGAAGCGTTTCTTGGTGACGGCCGCCGATGGTTTGTATTGCGTGGAAGCCAACGACCCCAAGGTGACCATCACTCGCCAAGACACCACATCGGGCGTTCCCGACGCGATGGTGGAATTCCACGGCGCGACGGCCAAGTGCATCGGCAATCCCGGCGCGACGCACGCCATGTTGAATCGTGGAATTTCCGGAGCGGCCATCATGACCTCCGGGGCATGCCAGGCCGCGTTGTTGCTGATGGCCGAATACACGAAGGGTCGCCAACAGTTCGACAAGATCATCGCGTCGTTCCAAGCGGTGTCACAGCGTGCCGGCGATGCCTACATCGACACCGAAGGCGTTCGACTCACCGCGTGGCAAGCCGCGTGGAGATTGAGCGAGGGACTTCCTGCCGACGAAGCACTGCTGTCGGCGAAGTTCTGGGCGGCCGAAGGTGGCTGGCGAATTATGCACGGCGCTCACCATGTGCATGGCGGTGTCGGTGTCGATCGCGACTATCCGTTGCATCGTTTCTTCTTGTTGCACAAGCAACTCGAATTGCAGTTGGGTTCGACCCAACCCAGCCTGGCCCGACTGGGTCGACTGCTCGTCGGCTGAGGCGAACGTGGCGCAACCGACCCCCAACCCTCATCCGATCCTGCCCGACAATCCGGAGTATCTCCCCATTCACACGCGCAATTACGAAGTGCGCGCGTTCAAGGTGAGTGATTCCGAGATCTTGTTGTGGGGCGCGGTGCGCGACGACAAACCTGCCG
>JBMTPW010000153.1:0-5081 GCA_049444115.1 Ilumatobacteraceae bacterium
GGACTTCTATGTCGCGGACTTCTTTGCCAACTCTTTCGCCAACCGAACATCGAAGTGATCGGCATCCAGGGTGATGAGTCCGTCTCGGAACGTGTGCAAGGTCCAACCAGGGAACGAACCGTTCGGAGTGTGACAGGTCCACTGCGACCAGCCCACCGTGGCGTCACCGGCCAAGTCGTCGAGCGTGAAGTGCACCTGCTGTTCGGGCATTTCACGTTCCATCCGCGCCAGGTAGCCGGCGACGGCTTCATGACCAGTGAAGGTGCCGTAGACCTGATCGGTGAACACGGCGTCAGGTGCGAACAAGTCGGACAATTCGCTGTAACGCGCGCTGGTCTGCAGTGTCCAGAAGTGACGAATGGTGTCGGCTGCACTTCCGGCCACATCGGTTCGTTTGGGCATGCTCGCCGGCGTGGCCAGATCGGGTCGAACCTCCGGACGAATCCTGGCGTAAGCAGCCGAGTCCACGTAGTCGGCGGCGAAACAAACGAGACCGTCACGCAAGCGATAGAGACTCTGACCGGGCACTGGCACCGGTTCGCCGTTCAGCGGAACCACCATGGTCCAACGCGACCATCCCACGGTCGTCTCGGCCACCGTCTGCCAATCGGCGAAGTAGACACCCATCTTCGGGATGACCCGTTCCATCTCGGCCATGAAGTCGGCAATGGCATCTCGTCCCTGTTGTGGACCAGCGAACGGATCGCAATAGATGGCGTCCTCGGTGAAGTTCTCCACCAAACGGGTGTAGCGCTGATCGGACTCGACGGATCCGAACTGTTCGATGATCTCCGTTGCCGTGCGCATCAGTCATCGTCCTCTTCGTCCAGGTCGACGGCATCGACGATCTCCTCGCGATCAAAGGCCGAGCCACAGGCAGGACACCAGTAGTTGCCGTCGTCTTGCTCTTCCAGCACGGCTTCCCCGCAGTAGGGGCAGGCTTCATCGATGATCTCGGAATCGTTGGACATGACCGAACCGTACCGTCCAGTCCCTCCACGAGCGACCCCCAGTCGCTACCAGGGGAGCCCTGGATGGAGATCAACGGGTACCAATCAGTGGAGACGATGGGAATCGAACCCACGACCCCCTGCTTGCAAAGCAGGTGCTCTGCCAACTGAGCTACGTCCCCTCATCGGCTTGTCCAGGCTAGCCGTACGAAATGGTGGCGCACCCGGTCTGGAACACTGGCGCACGCCAGTTGAGATGACGGCTCAAGCCGGGTGAGATAATGATTCACGCCGGGTTCGGCGTACAGTGACATGCAAAGGCCGTGTCCGATTTGCCGAGTCAGGATTTCGACCGGCACACGATCAGGTGGTGAACGACCCGATGACCAATCTGCGCACACCCGGCGGACGTCCCGAACGTCTGAAGTTCGGAACCTTCCTCGCCCCTCATCATCCCGTCGGGGAGAACCCGACGTTGCAGTTCCAAAGCGATCTCGATTTCGCTGCCCATCTGGATCGGCTGGGATTCGACGAGTTCTGGTGCGGCGAGCACCACTCCAGCGGTTGGGAAATGATCGCCTCGCCCGAGATGTTCCTCGCCGCCGCCGGCCAGCGAACCCACTCCATCATGTTGGGCACTGGTGTGGTCTCGCTTCCCTACCACCATCCCTTCAACGTGGCCCAGCGCATGGTGCAGCTCGATCACATGACCAAAGGCCGGGCCATGTTCGGCACCGGTCCGGGCGCGCTCCCCAGCGATGCCTGGACTCTCGGTATCGATCCGCTGGTGCAGCGTGACCGCCAGGACGAGGCACTCGGCGTGATCTTGCGGTTGTTGCGCGGTGAGGATCGCTTCTCCTACGAGAGCGATTGGTTCACCCTTCGGGACGCGCAGTTGCAGTTGCTCCCGGTGCAGGACGACATGCCCGTGGCCACCGCCTCCACCTTGTCTCCTTCTGGCATGCAACTCGCCGGCAAGTACGGCTGCGGTGTCCTGTCGATCGCTTCCAACAGCACCGCTGGTCTGGCGGCGCTGCCGACGCAATGGTCCTTCGCCGAGGAATCGGCAATGAAGCATCAGCAAACGGTCGATCGCCGCAATTGGCGAGTGATGATGAGCTTCCATCTGGCCGAATCCCGTGAGGAGGCCCGCAACCAAGCCGTCGACGGTCTGCAACGGTGGCACAACGAATACAACGTCTGGACCCTCGGCCGTCCAGGTGCCGAACACGTGGAGAACAAATGGGAGCTCCTGGAGATGATCACCAGTGGCGGGACCGCGGTCATCGGCACTCCCGACGACATGATCGAGGCCATCCGCAAGCTCCAAGAGATCACCGGTGGATTCGGAGTGCTGCTCGGATTCGCCCACGACTGGGCCAACCGCGAGAACACCCTGCGGTCCTGGGATCTGGTGGCCCGGTACGTGATCCCCGAGATCAACCGCACCACGCAACGCCAGCGGGAATCGATGAAGTTCCTGAACGACAATCAGGCCACGCTCATGGCCGGAGCAGGAGCAGCCGTGATGCAAAAGATCATGGCCGATGAGCGCGCCTCAGCAGAACTGATGACCATGATGGAGAACATGCAAGCGGGCAAGGACGACCGGGGTTCGACCTTCCGGCCCGGGGGTGGCGTGCGGGACGAGCAACTCCCGGTGAACGACTGATTTCCGGTCTTCGGACCGATCGTCGAATCCCGAGGTTTCGAACCGGTTCGCTCCCGGTCCGGACTTTCAGTCGTCCTTGAGGGCCACGGCGTTCGGTGTCACGTTCATCTTCGGTTCGTACTCGGCGACCTCCACATGACGTGGGGTCATACCCATGGTCGACCGCAGTTCATCGCGGCACGTGGCACACGGACCATAGAACTCGCCGTCGTGCATGGAATGGCAACGGGGGCATTCGGTGAGAGCGTCCATGGTGCGGCCCGACCGACATTACTCATGTGGCTCGGGGCAACGTACTCTGCCCTTGTGCACGTCGATGTCATGACCACTCCCCTTCCGTTGCGCCAAACCGGTGATCATGCCCGCCGGGCGAAACAGGCCGGATTCTCCGGCTTGTTGTTCACCGAGGCCGGTCGCACCGCGTTCTTGAACGTGGGTGCCGCCGCCGTTGCGGCTCCCGGGTTGGACCTGTCCACCGGCGTAGCCGTGGCTTTTCCGCGCAGTCCTTTCGTCACTGCCGCCACCGCCTGGGAACTGCAAGAAGCCTCCGACGGTCGTTTTCGACTGGGTCTCGGTACGCAAGTGAAGACCCATGTCGTGCGCCGCTACGGAGTGGACTTCGATCGACCTGGTCCGCGTCTGCGCGATTACGTGCTGGCGGTGAAAGCCTGTTTCGCCGCCTTTCGCGGCTCGCCACTGGAGCATCACGGTGAGTTCTACGAGTTGACCTTCATCACTCCGCAATGGAGTCCGGGGAAGATCTCCCAAACCGATCCCAAGGTCGACGTCGCCGCCGTGAATCCATGGATGCTGGCCATGGCCGGGGAAGTCGCCGACGGAGTGCACGTACACCCCATCGGCGAACCCGGGTATCTCCGTCGACACGTCGTCACCCAAGTCGCCACTGGCGCAGCGCGCGCCGGTCGGTCCACCAACGAGATCGACCTCATCGTGCCGGTGATGACCATCGTCGGGGACACCGATGAGGAACGGCACGCCGAACGCGAACATTTGCGGGCCATGCTCAGCTTCTACGGCAGCACACCCAACTACGCCTTCATCTGGGACGACGCCGGATTCGAGGGCACCACGGCGCGCATTCGCGCGCGACAGAAGGCCGGGGATCATGCCGGGATGGCCGCTCAGATCACCGATGATCATCTGGCCACGTTCACCACCGAATCCACCTGGGACGGCTTGGCCGACGCCCTCATCGATCGCTACGGCGACCTGGCCTCACGCCTCGTGCTCTACAACGCCGGGCGGGACCCGGAACGATTCGAGCGATACGGAGAGGTGGCGCGCCGGATCGTGGCCCGCACCAGTCGACCGACCGCTTGAAGCGTCGACGACGCCTTTCAAGGTCGCAGCCGTGCCACCGGTCGCCCATTGGGCCGCCGGTAGCCTGCCCCCATGGCCGGTGAGTTGATCTATGCATTCCGCATTTCGCGCCTGCCATTGCTCGATGCCGGTGGGTCCAGCATCGGACGTCTCGAGGACATCGTGGTGGTCCCCGGCCACGGAGGTAGTGCTCCGCGCGTGGTGGGGTTCACCGCCCTGAGCCAACGGCGACGGATCTTCGTCAATGCCGGCCGCATCGCCGAACTCGGTGTGGACGGAGCCCGGCTGCGCTCCTGGGACGTGGATCTCCACCCTTTCAAGTCCAAGCCCGGTGAACGACTTCTCGGCCGCGACATCATCGATCGCCGCGTCGGCAATGAAGTGGTCAGCGACGTGGCCATGCGGGAACGCCTCGACACCCCGACGGGCGGGTGGGAAGTTGCTCACGTTCGTCTCACTCAGCGCACCGCGCTCGGTCGCCGACCCAGCCATCGCTTGGTGGATTGGCACGACGTTGCCCACCTGTTCGCCGCCACCACCGAAATGGCCGCCGAAGCCGCCCGACTTCACGACATGCACCCGACGGACGTGGCTGCGGTCATCCGCTCCTTGCCCACGGCTCAGAGGCGTCAGTTGGCCGAAGCCATGGACGACGATCGCCTGGCCGATGTTCTCGAGGAATTGCCCGAATCCGAACAGGTGGCCCTGATCGAAGGTTTGAACATGGAGCGACTTCTCGACGTGCTCGACGAAATGGAAGTGGACGACTTGGCGGACCTTCTGGCCGAGATGCCCGGTGAGAAGCGGGCTCGCATCCTGGATGCCATGGACGAGGACGACGCCGACATGATGCGTCAACTCCTGGCCTACGAGGAAGGAACCGCTGGCGGCCTGATGACGCCGGAAATCATCATCCTCGGACCCAACTCCACCGTGGCCGAGGCTCTGGCCCAGATCCGCGATCCGGAATGGCTGGTGTCCATCGCAGCTCAGGTGTTCGTCTGCCGGCCGCCCTACAAACCACCCACCGGCAAGTACCTCGGTGTGGTTCACTTTCAGAGGCTGTTGCGTGAGCAGCCCAGTATGGAACTGGGTCGGTGTCTGGAAACCGAACCCAC
>JBMTPW010000154.1:0-5070 GCA_049444115.1 Ilumatobacteraceae bacterium
CCTGCAGATACTGGCCGCGCCAACGGTGATCGTCACCGGTCGCTATCACGATCGCTTCACCCGGGACGCAGGCGCCTGGCATTTCTCCGAACGAGTGATTCACGTCGATGCAGTCGGTGACGTCTCGGGTCACCTGGTGCACCATCTCCAAGTCAGCGCAGAGTCACGATGAGCCCGTCATTCTTCGGCCACGGACCTCTGATCGACCGTCTCAAGGCTGCGGTCGTCGCCGATGTTCGCAGTGCTGTCATCGTTCCCCACATCGATGGCACCGCTGTCCCCGTTCATCGACTCGGTGATGAACGGATCCAGGCTCTCTTCGAGGATCCGATGAATGCGGTGATCGCTGCCTTCCAGATGGCCTTTCGTCGCGGTTGTCGGCGAGTGGTGATCGTGGTGCCGACCACGTCGATGTCGGGTGGAGCCGAGTATGCGGCTACGGCTGCTCTGGCGGAGGCGGCGCGCGTCCTGGTCAAGTCGGCGGCGCGCCAGTGGGGTGCAGCAGGTGTGACGGTGAACGCGGTGGCGGTCGAACCCCGGTGGTTCGGTATCGATCCGGCAGTGGCCGGACCGGTGTCGATCGCCGAACCGGCCCTGCTGCCGCGCAATGATTCGAGTGGCGTTCGGTCACCGGACGTCTCACGAGTTCTCGATCCGGCGCCCCTCGTGAGTTGGCTGTGCAGTGAAGCGGCTGGAACGACCACTGGGCAAACCATCGTCTGCGACGGAGGGCAGTGGATGTGAACGGACGTCTGCAGGATCGGGTGGCCGTGGTCACCGGTGCCGGTCAAGGTGTGGGCGAGGGCATTGCTCGTCGCCTGGCGTCCGAAGGAGCACGCGTGATCATCGCAGCACGCCGGGCGGACACGGGTGAACCGGTGGCCGATTCCATTCGTGCTGCCGGCGGAGAGGCCGTGTGCATCGTCACCGACGTGGCGGATTCGACCTCGGTGGAATCCTGTGTGGACGCAACGGTCGCTCGCTTCGGACGGCTCGACATCATGGTGCACAACGCCTTCACCGGAGGTCGGCCCCACCGTTTGGAGGAGGCCGATCCGGCACTGCATTGGACCGACATGTCACGCACCGCGGTTTGGGCAAGTTTGTTCTGCGCGCGGGCCTCGTATCCGCATCTGGTGAAATCGTCGGCGAATGGACGTGGCGCGGGTCGATTGATTCTGGTCACCTCGCCTTCCGGAGTGGAGGGGAGCGCGAACATCCCCTTGTATTCGGCGGCCAAGGCTGCCCAGCGGGCCATCGCCAAGAGCCTCGCTCGCGAATGGGGGCCGGACGGAATCACCGTGAACTGCCTCGGCCCGGTTGCCGGTAGCCCTGCGTTGATCCGGGCCTTCGAGAGGAATCCAGCACTGCAATCGGCCATCGAGGCTCGCACCCCGTTGGGCCGTGTCGGAGACATCACCGCCGATATCGGATCGGTCGCGCTGTTCCTGGCCAGCGACGATGCCGCCTTCGTCACCGGACAGACGGTGATCTGCGACGGCGGATCCTTCCTCGGCCTCTGATCACCGTCGATCATCCGTTCGAATGCATTCGGAACGGTCCATCGTCGTGGGTGATAATGCTGAAAGGCCTTCGGTGTCGAAGGTCGCCACGCCGGGGCACGGGCACCGGCGCTGAGATGCATCGGGGAATCACATGATCAGGTTGATCACACTGCTCAAGCGCAAACCGGGAACGACCCACGCGGAGTTCCTCGACTATTGGTTCGATACGCACGGGCCGCTCATCGCCAACTGCTCGGCAGCCAACTACGTCCGTCGTTATGAACAGCATCCGGCTTCATGGCCGCCGGAGGGCAGTCGTCAACCCGAACCGGCCTTCGATGGGGTGACCATTCAAATCTTCGATTCGGTCGACGACTTCATGAAGCACATGTCGGAACCCGATTTCCCTCAGGTCATGGAGGACACCGAGAAGTTCCTCGACACCTCGGCTCTGCACTGGATCCTGTGCGACGAGCCGAACCTGGTCATCGGCTCCTGACGCGCACCCATCGACCGTGGCAAGTGTTCCGGCACTCATCGGACGTCGCGTGGCGCTGGAGCCATTGTCGTTCCTGCATGTCGACGATTTGGTGGCGGCGGCCTCGGAGGACCGACGCTCCTACACCTTCACCCAGGTGCCCGACGGAAATGAGGACATGACCCGGTACGTCGGAATGCTGCTCGCCCAACGGGATGCCGGGGTCGTCAAACCCTACGCGCAGCGAGCGATCGGGCCCGACGAAATTCCTGGACGCGTCGTCGGTTGTACCCGATTCATGGAACTGCGATTCCCCTTCGGGCGCGGTCTACCAGGTGACCCGTATCCCGATGAAGTGGAGATCGGCGGTACCTGGTTGGCTGCATCGGCACAGCGCACCGGTATCAACACCGAGGCCAAGTTGCTGTTGATGACCCAGGCATTCGAAGTCTGGGGTGTCGGGCGTGTGGCCATCTGCACCGACGCGCGCAATGAAGGAAGTCGGCGGGCCATCGAGCGGCTCGGGGCCACCTATGAGGGAACACTGCGCGCGCATCGATCGAGCCATGTTCGCGGAGAAGGTGGAGAACTGCGTGATTCGGCGATGTATTCGATCGTGGCTCGCGAATGGCCGACGATCAGTCGTCGTTTGACGGACTTGTTGACCTGATCGGCACCCTCTACAGTCGCCATCGCAGGGCCGAATTGGGCGACTGCGGTACCGTCGAATTGGGGGAGCCGTGAAGAAGTATCCGATCGAACTGGGCACCTTGCTGTTCACCATGGTCGAACCCCACAAGGGTCATGAAGTGGAGTACAACCGCTGGTACGAGCGGGACCATTTCTATGGTGGCTGCCTGGTGGGTGCCTACACTTTCGCCGGAGATCGGTTCGTTGCCACCAAGGATCTGAAGGCCTTGCGCTATCCCATCGTGTCCCCGATGACTCCGGATCCGAGTACCGGTTCGTATCTGGCCATCTATTGGGTTCTGAAGGGACACCACGACGATTGGAATCGCTGGAGCGTGGACACGGTGAAGAACCTGCACGCCACCGGTCGCATGTTCGCCGAGCGGACGCACATCCACACTCAGCTCTATGACAACCAGTGGTCGATGACCCGCACCGAGAACACCACGAACATCGAATTGGCCCTGGACCGCAATTATCCCGGCATCGTGGTCAACGTCGGTGAGTTGAACGACGGGGTCTCCCATGCCGAGATGAGTCGCTGGATGCAAGAGACCTGGGCTCCGAAGGCTTTCACGGCCTCATGGGGTCCTGACGTCTTCAACTACGCCACATTGCTCCCTCTCCTCGATGATGCGCCTCCCGATGTGCCGCGGGTGCCCCGGGCCGATCAGCGCTTCCTGCAGATCCACTTCGTCGATCACGACCCGGCTGCCGACTGGTCCAATGGATACGGCCGATTCGGTGCCGATCTCGAATCGAGTGGACTCGCCCGTCACCTCTGGACCAGCCCATTCAAGAACACGGTCTTCGGAACCGACACCTACACCGACCAATTGTGGTGAGATGAAGAACATGTCCGCCAACGAAATTCGCCTCACCGGTCGCCGCATCCTGGTCACGGGGGTCACCGGCTGGGTGGCCGGTCCACTGGCTCAGTCACTGGCCAGCGACGGGAACAACGTCTATGGAGCGGCCCGTTTCGCCGACCCGTCCACGCGCGCTCAGTGGGAACGAGTCGGTGTCACCCCGATCAGCATCGACCTGGAAAAGGGTCGACTCGACGAAGTGCCGAACGATCTCGACATCGTGCTGCACTTCGCCGTGGCCAAGAGCAGCTCCTTTGAACAGGCCTTCGCCGCCAACGCCCATGGCAGTGCCGATCTCTTGGAGACCGCTGCGCAGAGGAGTTCGTCGCTGTCGTTCTTCCATTGTTCGTCGACGGCGGTCTACGAACCCAAGGATCACGAACCGAGACGGGAGACCGACCTGCTGGGCGACAGTCACCGTCCGATGCCGGGAATGCCGACCTACAGCATTTCCAAGATTGCTGGCGAGGTATTGGTGACCCACACTGCGAAACGCCTGGGAGTACCGGCGGTCATCGCTCGACTGAACGTGCCCTACGGGGACAACTACGGATGGATGGCCTTCCACCTGATGATGATGGAACGGGGTATTCCCGTGCCGGTGCACGTGAACCAACCCACCTCCTACACGCCGATTCATGCCGACGACATCGCCCGCAGCATTCCCTATCTGATGGAGTTCGCCAAGAACCCGGCCGAGATCGTCAACTGGGGCGGTGATCAGATCGTCTCCATCGAGGACTGGTGCGACGAGATGGGACGCCTCACTGGACTCACGCCCGAATTCAATCCGACGACTGCGACCATCGCTTCGATCGTTCCCGATCTCACGAAACTGCATGAAGCAGGCTTCAACACCCGGGTCGATTGGCGGGACGGGATCCGCCGACAGGTGGCCCACATGCGACCCGACCTCTTGAAGAACTGACCGATCTTCTCGACCGACATCCCGTCGACCGCAGGTCGCGCGAGCGAATCCGTCACCCGAATCGGGTGTAGAGCATGTCCTTGTGCATGATCAGGTCCTCGGGATCGGAAGGCATCTCGCGATTGCCGTAGGCAACCTCGCGGAGTGACGTGCGAATGGCGATGGCCGCGAAGCGCAGGCTGGCGAAGTCGATGTACCAATCCAGATCCGCGATGGTCCGACCACCGGCGGCGACATAGGCATCGACCACGTCGTCGGCTCGGCAGAAGTCCGGAAATCCCGGCATCTGGAAGACATCGGCCAGGGACTGGAAGAACCGATGCATGAAGATCAACCAACCCACGTCCACTCCGGCAGGCCCGACATTGACCATTTCCCAGTCGAGCACGGCTGTCGGCGTCAAACCCTCGAAGAGAACGTTGCCCGGACGCGCGTCACCCCAATTGAGGACGACTCGGCCCGGATCCGTGGGTGGGGTGGCTGCGAGCCGATCCAGAGCTCGTTCGATGATCGGTAGCCGCAGCTCGCCGCGGGCCCAGTCGTAGTACGCCCGTTGTTCGGCCAACAGCCGCTCGATGGTCGGACTCGACCGATCGGGCA
>JBMTPW010000155.1:0-5066 GCA_049444115.1 Ilumatobacteraceae bacterium
CGGCTCACCCGGAACACCCGGCTCACCCGGAACACCCGGCTCACCCGGAACACCCGGCTCACCCGGAACACCCTGAGGACCCGGCGCACCTGGAACACCCGGCGCCCCCGGCTGCCCCGGAGAACCGTCTGAGCCATCTGATCCCGGTGATCCCGGTTGGCCCGGTTGGCCCGGCGCTCCATCTGATCCCGGTGATCCCGGTTGGCCCGGCGAACCATCCGATCCAGCAGAACCCGGCTGACCTGGCGCACCATCCGATCCCCGGGGACCCGCCAGACCGGGCTCGGTGCACGCATCCCCGAGTAGATCCCCAAGCCCTGCATCGCCACGACCTGATCCACCGACGGACTCCTCATCGAATCCGCAACGAGGGAAGAAGAGGGCGACAATGGCCACGACGAGGGCCAAGCCACCGAGAACTGAGAGACGACGATGGATCTGGTGAGCCTGATCGGCCGTCTTGAATTCTGGTTCGTCGTACGGATCTGATCCGTCGGTCTTCAAGTCGGTCACGAGCAACCTCGGTTCAAGGAATGAGTCGCCTCACGATACTGAAGTGATCGACGTTGGATGACCGGATACGAATCTCCATCACACCGATATCCAAGACTTTGGCGTCCGTCGCACTCGGAGCCTGCGTGAAAGGTACTTTCGTACTCGGTAACCACCCTCGCAATCGACTGAGATGACTTCCCCGGATCTTCACGCACGAGTCACCGAGCTCAGACGAAGTTCGCGCTCCATAGCGCGACTGACGGCCAATTCGATGAACATCGACGATGCGGGAATCTCCGATGACGGGATTTTCGCAATTCCCTTCCTTGTGGCCTGGCGCTGGATCCAACGACGACGAATCGAACGGCGGCTGCCTGCACCGAGGTGCAGTCCTCGACTGATCGCGGCCTATGCGTCGTCCGGGGAGTCGATGCTCGAACCATGGCCCGGTCGAATCTCACGATGCGGCCACCGGATCATCTTTCAACAGCCGGGCACTGAAGGTGATCAAGACCTGACCGACATGTCGTTCGAAGCCCATTGCGACGGTATCGCCTGGATCGATGTGCGACGTGGAGAAGTCCGAATGATGACTCTCGCTCTCTACGCCCCGCCGGATCAGATCTTCGACGTCCTCGGAGTTCGATGCCCCGATGTGCATCCGGAAACAAAGGATCTCTGAGGAGTTCGCTCGGCGCACCGAAAGACTCTCGGCGTTCCTCGTCGGATCCGCGCACACCCTGGTCGGCTCGTGCTCCCGGGTCAGGCGCGCCGGGATCGCAAGAAGACCCGGAGCCACCAAACCTTCGCCAACTCGTTCACCCCGACATAGACCGCCGTGAGAAACGCAAGCACCAGCAACAATCGGACTGGTGGTCCGACCAGACCGAGACCAACCGCCAACACCGAATAGGGCACGAGAAGTGTTGCCAGCGCCGTTGCTGCGCTCGCAAGGAGCAATGGGCGACCTGGTCGGCTCCGCCAGAAGGGACGCCAGGTACGCATGACCACCAGAATGACCAGCTCGGTGGCCGTGGACTCGATGAACCAGCCACTGCGGAAAAGGTCGGCCTCCGCCCCGAACGCCCACCGCAGGATGACGAACGTAGCGATATCGAAGATGGAACTGATCAGACCGAAAACGATCATGAAGCGACGCACGCCGCGAATGTCCCAGTCCAGGGGACGACGCAGCTCCTCGTCGTCCACCTCGTCCCCGGCAATCGTGGTGCCGGGAATGTCGGAGAGAAGGTTCAACAGCAGGATCTGCCGAGGAAGCAACGGGAGGAACGGGAGGAAGGCTGCTGCCGCGGCCAGGGACAGCATGTTGCCGAAATTGGCGCTGGTGGTGACGCGCACGTATTTCATGGTGTTGGCGAACGTACGCCGCCCCAGTTTCAAACCTTCGGCCACGACATCGAGACTCTTGTCCAGGAGCACGACAGCCGCGGTGTGCTTCGCGACATCGACCGCGCTCTCGACCGAGATGCCGACGTCGGACTGTTGGAGGGCGGCGGCGTCGTTGATGCCGTCGCCGAGGAACCCGACCGTCCGCCCACTGGCCTGGAGAGCCCGCACGATGCGCTCCTTGTGCAGAGGCTCGACTTCGGCGAACACATGAACATCGGCCACCCGGCGCGCCAGTTCGTCATCGCTGAGCGATTCGATCGCATCACCGGTCACGATCTCTGCCACGTCGAGACCGACCAGTTCGGCAATGTGACGCGCTGCCAACCGATTGTCGCCGGTCACCAGACGGACCGACACTCCGAGTGCCGCAAGAGCCGCGATCGCTTCCGGGGTTCCAGGTTTCGGTGGATCGGCGAAGCACAGCAATCCACGCAGGGTCATCTCGATTTCGTCGTCCACCGTCAGTTCGTTCGCCTCGGGAAACTGCCGAGTGGCGAGTGCCAGAACCCGAAACCCCTGGGCACTCAGCGTGGCGAATTGCGACTCCACATCGGTCCGAACGTCCGACATGGGAACGACCCGTTGATCGACATCCACCCAGGCACAGACTTCCAGGATCTGACGAACGGCTCCTTTGGTGATGATCAGAGACGGCGATCCCGAAATGTGGATGGACAAGCGCTTGCGTTCGAAATCGTAGGGAACTTCTCCCAGAACCCGCACTGCACTCCATTCGGATCGCTCCTCGGTCGATGCATCCGCCAGGATCGCTGAGTCGAGGGGGTTCACGAAGCCCTGCTGGAGCGCCGAGTTCAGACGGGCCAATCGAAGAACTTCATCGCTGTGTTCACCCGTCGCGCCGACAGTGGCATCGAGCCGGGCCGCCCCCACCGTGAGCGTCCCGGTCTTGTCGGTGCAGAGCACGGTCATCGTTCCGAAATCCTCGATGGCATCGAGACGCTTCACGATCACTCGCTCGGCCGCCATTCGTCGCGCACCAGAGGAGAGACTGATCGAGACGATGGCCGGAAGCATCTGCGGCGTCAGGCCGACTGCCAAGGCCAAAGAGAACATCAGCGAGTCGACCATCGACCGTCCGAGAACGAGATTGACGGCGAAGATTCCGGTCGCAAGGACCACCATGGCCTTCACCAGGAGCATCCCGAATTCGGTGATGCCCCGTTCGAAGCGTGTGGTCACCGACTGCCCGTCCAATTCACGCGAGAGAGCGCCGAACTCGGTGGTCGCTCCGGTGGCGACGACGAGAAGGGTTCCAGTCCCGCTGGCCACATGCGTTCCTGCAAAGACCGCACTCGATCGATCCGTCACCGATGAGCCCCGATCGACCCGAGTCTTTTCGGTGGGCAGCGACTCACCAGTGAGTACCGATTCGTCGACGAGGAGACTTCGGGAGACGAGCACCCGACCATCCGCCGGAATCAGGTCGCCAGCTCGGAGCATCACGATGTCACCGACGACGAGGTCCTCGACCGGCAACTCGATCTCGACCCCGTCACGAAGCACTTCCGCATGTACTTGGACTCTCGACAACAGGGAATCCACCGCCTGTCCCGCACTGCGTTCCTGCCAGTAGCCAAGAAGACCGCTGATCGAGATGATCACCAGGATGATGAGGCCGTCGATGAGATCACCCAGAGCAATCGAGAGCACCGTGGCCGCCACCAACATCAGGATGATGGGACTGGTGAACTGATTCAGGAGGACTTGAAGGCCGTGATGCGATCGACGCAATTCGACCGAGTTCTTGCCATGTAGCCGCAGCCTCTCCCCGGCCTCGACGCTCGAGAGCCCACTCGGATCGGAGCGCAACGAACTGATCAGGTCATCGACGTCTTCGATCCAGAAACGACGTGGCGAAGGGCTGCGCTCCGAGTCTGAGGATCGTCTCGAGCCCACGAGACCATTGTGCCCGAAAGAAAGTGTGTCGAAGGGGGGACTTGAACCCCCACGATCTTACGATCACTAGCCCCTCAAGCTAGCGCGTCTGCCTATTCCGCCACTTCGACGTGGTCTTGATATGTGCGCCCGATTTTACCGGCGTCAGCGAACCATCAAGAAGCCCAGAGCCAGGACCGAAATGATCCAGATCAGGGCCAGCACCAAGGTGATGCGATTGAGGTTGCGTTCGGCGGCTGCCGAACCGAGACCGGCTCCGCCACCACCTCCGAACATGTCCGAGAGGCCTCCACCCTTGCCGCTGTGCATCAGGATCCCGGCCACCATGGCCAGCATCGAGAACACATTGATCACCACCATGATGTACATGAGAATGTCGCGCACGGCATCACACTCTATTGGGCGGATCGGCGAATCGGGCCGGGCCGCCGCGGCTCCGGGATCGGCGATTCAGCCCTGGTACTGCACGATTCGGGCGAACTCGTCAGCATCGATGCTCGCCCCTCCTACCAGTGCTCCGTCGATATCGGGTTGAGCCATGAGTTCGGCGGCATTCCCGGCCTTGACCGAACCCCCGTATTGAATGCGAACGGAGTCGGCCGACGCCGATCCCCAGTCGGCACGGATGACGCCCCGAATCGCCGAACACACCTCTTGGGCATCCTGGGCAGTAGCCGTCAGGCCTGTCCCGATGGCCCAGATGGGCTCGTAGGCAACCACCAAGGACCCGACCTCGGAGGCACTTCGGCCGGCCAGCGATCCCCTGATCTGGCTGGAGACTCGGTCCAGGGTGGTACCGGCATCGCGTTCCTCGCGCGTTTCGCCGACGCAGACGATGGGAGTCATTCCGTGCTTCATCACTGCGGCCACCTTGGCCGCAACGACGGCATCGGTTTCTCCGAAGAGTTGACGACGCTCGCTGTGTCCGCAGATGACCAGACGGACTCCCAACTTGGCCAGGAACACCGGCGAAACCTCACCAGTGAATGCTCCCTTGTCGTCCTGGTGGCAGTTCTGCGCCCCGAGAGTCATCGGGATGCTGTCGCTTTCGAGAACGGTCTGCACGCTGCGGATGTCGGTGAAAGGTGGATGGACGCTCACTTCGATGCGTTCCAGGACTTCCTTGGACAAGAGATACGACAACTTCTGCACCAAGTGAATGGCTTCGAAGTGATTCATGTTCATCTTCCAGTTGCCACTGATCAGTGGTCGGCGAGTACTACCGGGCATTCGGGGCCTCCCTC
>JBMTPW010000156.1:0-5065 GCA_049444115.1 Ilumatobacteraceae bacterium
ATGCGTCAGCCGGATCGGCGCCGGCAGCACGTCGAGAGGAGGAACTGGTTCGGGGCCACCGAGTTTGCGGGGCGCATCTTCGATGTTCACCGAGGTGCGCCATTGCTGCCGTCCGGCCAGCTCCTCGGCCGCAGGTGTCGCCACCCAGATGGTGGAGACCTCCTCGGGGGTCAATTCGAAGGCGTGTTCGGCGTTCATCATCTTGCCACGCTCCACCAGGCGACGACCGAGCTCGAGAAGAGCCAGGCGAATGAGTCCCAGCGGCCATTCGACGGTGTGCGGGCCGTTGTCGTCGCGTAGATCCATGGCCGCCCTGGCTTCCTCGAGTAACACGTCGAAGTCGTCGCGATTCGACGCGGGGATTCGTTCGCGTAGTGCGGACCGACGCACGGCGAGGGCAGTGTCCACGGCATCGGCTCGGTTCGTGACGTCACGGGCGTTCATGATGCGACTCACGAGAATGTCGGGGGAGTCGATCAACAGCAGTCCGTCGATGTCGTAGCGCGAGATCACCAGGTGTCCGCGCAGACGTAGGAAGTCGTCCACCAATGTGGCGATCGCGGGCGACAAGGCCCGCAGTTGGGCGAGTGACGTTGGCTGGGTTCCGGTGGCAGTGACGAGATCTCTGATGCGGCGCAGTTCGGCTTCGGCCTCACTCGTCGACGGTGAAGCCCCTTCCAGAAGAGGTAATACTTCGGCCGGAGTCAGCCCCCAGGACAGTGCGGCATGGAGCAACAGTCCGATGGGGCAGAGGTCGTAGCCGTGGAGCCAGAAGTGTTCTTCGAACATGGCCGTGGCGTGGTCGATCACCTGCGCGATGTGCCGAACGAGGGCGGCATCGTCGAGAGAGCCGAGATCCACGTCTTGGAACGCCAGATTCTTGGCTTGGATCTGGGATCGCAACCCATCCGGTGCGCTCCATTCGGCGACCACCCTGCGCCAGGGCCGGTCGGTCATGAGTCTCTTGGCCACGCGTAGGCGCTGGCGAAAGCGCGGGTGCAGGTGGGACATCACCGAGAGGATCGGCTTCGGTGGGAGCGAGCGGGGCGGCTTCTCGGCGCCGACGAGAGGGAAGACCCGCGAATAGACGAGTCCGTTCACTAAACGGAATTCGAGCGACTGCACCGGACCACCGATGTCGATGAAGACGCGTCGTGTCCCACGACCGGTTCCGATGGACTGGATGTGCTGGTTGATCGGCGTCGCCGGCCGGTTGACGTGCGAGCGGTCGAGGGACCACTCACCAGGTCCGGGCGCAGTCCAAATCAAGGGTTGTTTCGGATCCAGGGCCATCTCGGGGGACTCCTAACGAAGCGGCAATCCGTGATCGGAGACTCGACGGCACGGATTGGACATGGTGCCAGCACCGTCAACAGTGGTGGTCAGAATGTCTCCGTCCAGCAACAACTTCTTCGAGATCATGCCCACTCCCGCCGGGGTACCGGTGAAGATCAGGTCGCCGGAGTGAAGCGTGGTGATGTGGGACAAGTACTCGATCAGAACCGGGATGCTGAAGATGAGATTGGCCGTGGTGTCGCTCTGGCGAACCTCGCCGTTCACCGCGCAGGTCATTGCGATGGCATCGCGATTGGGTAGGAGATCGGGACTGATGATGGTCGGTCCAATGGGGCCGAAAGTATCGAAGGACTTCCCCAGATCGAAATGTGGTGGTTTGCTGGCCATCTGTACGGCGCGGTCCGAAATGTCCTGGCCGGCCGTGATTCCGAGAACATGGTCCCATGCCTCATCGGCGCGAATGTCCTTACCTCCCGGACCGATCACGACGACCACCTCCCCCTCGTAGTCGACGCGTTGACTGCGCATGTCGACGGTGTCGAAGGGCCCACAGATGCAGGAGGGGAACTTGGCGAAGACCACCGGGTTGTTCGGGACGTCCATGGAGGACTCGTCGGCGTGTGATTGATAGTTGAGTCCGATACCGAAGACCTTGCCCGGTCGCGGAACAGGAGCGCGGAGTCGACTCCGATCCAGACGCCCATCAGGCGCCGTCGTCATGATCCGGGAGGCCAATTCGTGGAGCGCGCGATGGTGACCCAGAGCAATCATCGGGTCGGAACCGATCGCACCTGCAGAAAGCCCTTCGACATCCCAGAACGAGTCACCCGAAACCAGAACTGCCCGATCTCCATGATTGGCAAAGACGAAACCCATTAGTTCTCCTTCGTCGGCGGGACGGCGTCCCAGGTGGTGACACGGTCACCAGAAGAGACCGTGAGAACAGAACCTTCCACTTCGAGTGTTGGACGTGACCGCAGTAGCTCGATGATGGCAGTGTCCTGATCCATCCGTGATTGCTCACAGGCCATCTCGGTCTGCATCATCATTTCGATGACGAGTGTGTCCCCGTCCAATTCATAGGCGCCACCGATCTGATTGCAACCTCCGGAAATACCCACGTTGCCGTCGGTGAATTCCATTCGCAAGGGGGCATCGCTCAGAGCGGAGATACCGGTGACATCCGCCAAAGCGAAGGCCTTTCCGTTCACGGGATCGCCGCTCTCACTGCCGCAACCCACCAATGTCGCGAGCGAAACACCGAGAGTCATGATGAGGAGACGACGTCGAGCCAAGTCCGATCATTCCCCTGCCATGCGAGCATCGAAGGCTTGTCGTTCATCGGTCGGCATGTGGATGATGTGTCGGTCCTCCGGAAACGAGCCGGACTGGACATCGCTGCAGTATTCGCGGAATGCGGCAATTCGTTCGCGCTGCAGTCGGTCGAATTCCTCGGCGAGATTCCGGTACACCTTTGAGTGTCGGGGGATGTGATCCCGATTGGTGCCGAGGATGTCCATGGCGAAGAGGTACTGGGCATCGCAACCAGCCCCCGAACCCATCGACCACAGAGACAGACGTTTCATCCGGCGACTGATGGCGGTGGCCACCTCGACCGGTACGACTTCGATCTCGACAGCGATGGCTCCGGCCTCTTCGTGCGCCAGGCAATCCTGATACACCTGCCACGCGGAGTCGGCGGTCTTTCCGACGGCGCGGAATCCCCCGGTGCTCGACGCTCGTGACGGAACCAAACCGACATGACCGACCACGGGGATGTGTTCACCCACCAGATAGCGAATGGTGTCGAGACTGCCCGAGCTGTAGACGGCGTCGGCATCAGCGTCCAACATTTCGGCGGCGAATGAGAGCATTTGCGTTGCGGTGCCCATGACTCGGCTGTTGCGGCCCGTCATCGTGAACAGTGATGGCGCAACCTGCCTGTAGAGCGGATCAGTGACCAGTTCCGGCGGAGCCGACACGATGTCGATTCCTGCCTCTTGCGCTGCAGCAGCTTCGTCGATGCTGAAGATGCGCAGCATGGTCAACTGGCGGACACCTTTCAATGCAGGGAGATCGGCCACCGTCAGGCGGGAGCGGACTGGCATGAGCAAACCCTAATGGCCCGGGCGACAGCGAGCCCATGCCAGACTGACCTCGTGAATGGCTCGGCCACGATCCTCCTCGTTACGGCTCTGGTCATCGCAGTTCTCGATTGGTGGGCAGTAGCTCGTCGCATTCCCTTGTTGGAATACTTCTGCAAGCCTGCCGCTGCCGTTGCGTTCCTCCTGTGCGCCGGAGCCCTGGATCCGGCCGTTCCTGAAGCGCGGACCTGGCTGGTGGTCGCGCTGGTGTTCTGCGTTGTCGGAGACATCTTCTTGATGGTGCCCCGAGATGCCTTCTTGGCCGGCTTGGGATCCTTCGCAGTGGCCCAGATCATCTTCTGCATCAGCTTTGCCGTCCGAGAACCGACCGCTACCCGTGCCGTCGTCGGTTTGTTGGTCGTGAGCATTGGCACGTCGATCCTGGCGCGGCGTTTCGTTGGTGCACTGCGTCGGTCGGGAGCCCGATCGATGGTGCCACCCGTTCTCGCGTATGTCGCAGTGATTTCGGCCATGGTGGCGAGTGCCATTGCCGGTGGTACGGCAGTAGCCATCGTCGGCGCCGTTCTGTTCATGATCTCTGACTCCTTGATCGCCGAAGAGCGGTTCGTGAGATCTCGTCGATGGCAACGGCTTGCGATCATCGTGTCGTACCACTTGGCACTTGCCGGTTTGGTGCTCGGGCTGGTGTAGATCGGCTTTCGGTCTTCATCGGTTTCACCTCGGTCGGAGCCGGAGGGGACTGAATCTCGGTGCGGTCAGGTGCCGATCGGTTCATCGTGCGGCGTGGGTTTCGTCGTGCGGGTCATCGGCGACAGGAACAGCCACAACACCGGCACCAGATACCCCAGGTAGACGATGAGGCGAATCCACTCGGTTTGGGCGTGCCAACCGAAGAAGCCCTTCATGAAATCGTAGAAGGTGCCATTGGCCCAGATTCCCGTCTCCACCGTCCAGGCGGGATTCACCAGCCCACCAGATTCGAAGTCGAGAGCCTCGCGGAATTCGTGAACAGCCTTTCCCGCCAATCCGGCAGCGAAAAGAATCAGCAGTATCCCAGTGATCTGGAAGAAGCGGCGAAGGTTCAATCGCTCGCCGCCCCGGTAGATGATCCATCCGAGAACCGCGGCCACCGCGAGTCCGAGTACCCCTCCGATGACCACCGAGCTGCCCGACGACGATTCGCTCTCGGCGGACAACAGGAACAGAGCCGTCTCGAGACCTTCACGCACCGTGGCCACGAAGGCCACGACGGCGAGCGCTCTCGCAGTGGTGGCTGCGTCCACCTTGTTGCGCAGGTCGGCCCCCAGAGTGCGGGCATTGGTTCGCATCCAGAAAATCATCCAGGTGAGCACGATGGCCGCAGCAACAGCGATGCTTCCTTCCACGATTTGATTGGCCGTGCCGTGCAAACCGCCGACGGCGGTATGGATGACCAGGCCCACGAGAGTGCACAGCAGGACCGCCAAACCGGTGCCACGCCAGACGGCACCCACGTCGTGTTCCCGGCCCGACTTGACCAGGTACGCGACGAGAATGGCGATGACGAGGCTGACTTCCAGACCTTCACGCAGGGTGATGAGGAATGAGGCTCCCACGGAACGATGTTAGGTTCCCTTAACAAACTCGTCAAGATGATGTGCGATCGCATCGAAACAAACAGGATG
>JBMTPW010000157.1:0-4990 GCA_049444115.1 Ilumatobacteraceae bacterium
AAGGGTCCGATAGCACGATGACTAAATCGCGTCCGGCCCTTCCTCGCCGGTACGGATCCGTACCAGACGATCCACCGTCGACACCCAGATCTTGCCGTCACCGATCTTGCCCGTGGCTGCCGACTCCTTGATGGTGGTGACCACCGAATCGGCCAGACGATCGTCGACAACGATCTCGAGACGCACCTTGGGCACGAAGTCGATCTTGTACTCGGCTCCGCGGTAGGTCTCACTATGACCACCCTGACGTCCGAAACCTCGGACCTCGCTCACGGTGATCCCGGCGACACCGACCGCCTTCAGGGCGTCCTTCACTTCGTCGAGTTTGAAAGGCTTGATGATTGCAGTGATGAGTTTCATCGTTCCGTCTCCCTATCAGTGGTAGGCCGATTCGGCATGGAGGGCGTAGTCGAGGCCATCGGCTTCATCCTGTGCGCTCACCCGGACTCCGATGGTGGCTTTCAGGATCAACATGATGACCAAGGTAATGGCGAAGGACCAGACCATGGCGACGCCGTTGGCAAGGGCCTGCTCAGCGAGCAATCCGATGTCACCGCCATAGAAGAGTCCCTTCTCGAAAGTGCCACCGAAGAACTCCGGGTTGGCGAAGAAGCCGATGAGCAGCGAGCCCACCAGTCCACCCACCAGGTGCACACCGACCACGTCGAGCGCATCGTCGTACCCGGCTTTGGTCTTCAGGCGTACGGCGTAGCAGCACACCAGACCGGCGATGCCGCCGATGGCCAAAGGTGCTGCTCCCGAGACGTAACCCGCAGCGGGGGTGATGGCCACCAGTCCAGCCACGATGCCCGAGGCCGCACCAAGATTGGTGGGCTTGCCATCGCGGATCCATTCGGTGATCACCCATACCAGACCAGCAGCCGCAGCGGCGAGGAAGGTATTCATGAAGGCCTGCACTGCCGTACCGTTGGCGGCCAGCGACGAGCCGGCGTTGAATCCGAACCAGCCGAACCAGAGGATGCCGGTGCCGATCATGACGAGCGGCATCGAGTGGGGCGGATGTCCTTCGCTCGGCCAGCCCTTGCGCTTGCCGAGCACCAGGACCGCGGCGAGAGCGGCGATACCGGCGTTCACGTGAATGGCGGTACCGCCAGCGAAGTCGAGCGAACCGCGCTGGCCGAGCCAACCGCCGTAGACCCACTTGAAGACCGGCACGTAGACGAGCAATGACCACACCGGTACGAAGATGGCCCAGGCCGAGAACTTCATGCGATCGGCGACGGCTCCGGAGATGAGCGCCGGCGTGATGGCGGCGAACATTCCGAGGAAGGCCACGATGGCGAGGGTCATGCCACCGTCTTCGCCGGTGATACCGATGCCATCCAACATGAAGGCGTCGAAACCACCGAGGAAATCGTTCTCGAAGGGCACCTGGGAGAGTGAATACCCGAGTACCACCCAGACGATGGGCACGATCAACACGCAGTAGAAGTTCATCATCAGCATGTTGAGGACGTTGCGGGTTCGGTCCATGCCTCCATAGAAGAAGGCCAGGCCGGGGGTCATGAACAGCACGAGAGCGGCTGATATCAAGACCCATACAAGGGATGCGGGATCCAAGTCATTGCTCCTTTCAGTCAGCGGTCCACGCATCCTTGACCATCGATGTTTCAGGAGTGTTTCCCCTGGGTACGCAAATGGGAAACTCTCATGGGAGTCGCTCCCTACTTGATCCGGGCGAATCCCGAGCTTCCTGGATCAGGACAAGCCGAGCCGACCGCCGGCGTCCAGTTCATCGGCGGCGTCGAAGGCTCGCCGCACCAGAGCATCCATGAGAGCGGTGCCCCGTTCATTGGCGCTGTCGAGAGTCAAGATGCTGGCCGCGAAAGACGTGCAGTAGAAGAGCACCCCTTCGGAATAGCCGCGCTCGACACTGGCCGGATCGCTCCATTCGTTCGGAACGCCGTGCGCCCGCAATCCGTTGCAGTAACGCTCGATCAGGTCCCGCTGATGAGCACGACGCATCTCGACGGGCAGATTGGTTCCCAGGAAATAGACGAGATCCGTGGTGCTCGGAGCGCGCATGGCCAGTTGCCAGTCGATGAGAGTGACCGAACCATCGGTACCGAAGAACATGTTGTCCAAACGAAAATCGCCGTGCACCAAGGTGTACGGCCAGGCCGAGTAACTCGTGATCCACTCCACGACCCGGGGCGCGAAAGCCTCGCACCAGCGAAGCACCCGCTCGGGTAATGACGTGCCGTACCGCTCCAAGAAGGTCGGCCAACCGAGCGGGAAGAGCGTGCCGATGGACTCGCTCATCGGATCGGCGATATCGGGCATCCAAACGAGATCCGCCAGGCGTGGATGATCGAACCAGGTGCCGTGCAGGGCGGCGGCGGTGTCGATGATCGTACGGGCCTGTGCGAGCGAGGGACCACGGACCTGGTCACCAGGTTCGGCCGGAGCGAGATCTTCCAGGATCAAGATCCAGGGATCAGACGTTGCATAGAGGCACCGCGGTACTGGCACACCGGTCATGGATGGAGCCACTTCGGTGTAGAAACGATGTTCCCGCTCCCAGACGCGCATCATCTGGCCGATCATCTGACCTCCGGGATCGGACGTCGGCATCTTCACGATCACCGAGGATCCGTCGCCCAGGGTCACCCGAGCCAACTGGCCCATGAATCCCTGGCCGGCGCCGATCACTTGCACCGACATTTCACTGATCGACCGACCGAGGGCCGCGGACAACCACGAGGTGTCGATATCGGCAATCGTGACCGGAGTGGTCATGAACGAATACCTCGCAGGAATTGCTCGGCGATCCGTTGTGGGGCGCCGGTGAGTGCACCGAACAAAGAGGCACGTCTCGGCAGCCACACGGCGCGGCTGCCACGCTGAACCGCCCGTACCGTACTGGTGCCCACTCGTTCGGCCGAAACATTGGGCATCAGCTGAATGCGACGGAAGCGAGCGAACGACTTCACCGCAGGTGGGTATGTGAGGTTGGCGAAGAGGTCGGTGGGAACGGGCCCGACTTCCAGGTTCGTGAGCCGTACGCCAGTGCCCTTCAGATCCTGACGCACGATGCGGGTGAAGTGACTGAGACCAGCCTTGCTGGCTGAATACACGCTCATCCCGGCGAATCCCCCGTTGGCGGCCATGGAGGAAATGTTCACGATGTGACCAGTCCCCCGTGCCACCATGCCCGGGAGCACCAGCCGAGCGAGTTGTAGAGGCACCTGCAAGTTGAGGATCAATACGTCGTTCATCTCGGTCTCATTGGTATCGAGGATGCTCTTGGTGATGTCGATGCCGGCGTTGTTCACAAGAACATCGACCGGGCCCCCCAGTTCTTCGGCCCGCGCCACGAGCCCTTGTACCTGTGCACCATCGAGGAGATCGGTGACCAGTGCCCGACCACCGATTTCATTGGCGATGGCTTCGAGTGGTCCGGATTGCCGCGCCACGACCGTGACTTGGGCGCCGTTCCTGGCGAACTCTCTGGCGATGGCGGCACCAATTCCCCGCGATGCCCCAGTGACCAGGACATGACGATTGGCGATCTGCATGACGTCATTCTGACGCGCCGGGAGTTGACGACTCGTACCGATCCCACCTCAGCGGGAATGCTGATGGTAAAGCGGGTTCAGGCCCAGACCGGAAGGGGCGGTGGGACATCGTCCTGAATGCTCAGTGCCAGTTCCCAGGCGGTGCGAAACCCGTCGAGGTAGTCCTGGATCCGTTGATTGTGACCCCGGTAGTACGAAGGCACCGGGATCTCCTGCAAATCCATGAGCTGAGGAATGGGGCGAACGATTCTCTGGGGAGAACCTTGCTCGTCATGGGCCATGGTCACGTCTCCCGCTTGAAGAGCAATTCCGGAAAATGCCGATTCACATCGAAGATGGTGATGACACCAGCAGCTTCCAGGCGTTCGAGAAAGCGCCGGTCGCCCTCCTTGGACCGAGGAGCCGGTATCCCACTGCGCCGGGCCAGCTCCCGCCGAAGTGCGGGAATCGTCGGAGGATTCCAACCACCGCAGAGATCGAAAAGAAGGTATGTGGCATTTCGACCGGCGCTGATGGAACCGTCGGCCCACATCACCATCAATCCGATTCGCCCATCGCGCTCGTCTTCGAGGAATTCGTTGTTCTCACACATGGAAACCTCCACCAAATTTGTGATCAACACGGTAGAGGAAGGGAGTATGAGAGATCCCCGGGATTATCCAGCAGCAAGAAACTCTTGGTATCTCTCAGCAAGCAGATCGCGATCGGGCTGCTCCGCTCGACGACTTGGTAGCTGACGTAGAGTTTCACCGTCCAGTGCCTTGATGGCATGTTGCAGTGTGGGTCCATCAACCGTCCGGAGAACCTGCTCTTTCACGTGAACCCTGTATTCCGGCGAAATTCCAATGATGTTTGCATCGAATGCACCGTGATGGATCTTGCACAGCGATAGCCCATTGGTCACAATGGCCGCGCCTCCTCGTGCGTCGGAGCGAATGTGCGCGGCATCCAACAATTGCTCGAATGGAAGGCGGCATATGGCACATCGCTGTTCATAGGCCACGATGACAGTCGATCGAAACTTTGGTTGGTGATGTCGAACTTTCACTAGTCTCTCGTTGTAACGCTTCGAGATTTCAATGACCTGCGGGTCAGCACTCGGGGAAAGTAATTGTTGTCCTTCCTCGAAGGCGACAACGAACTGGTGATGTTGGGGTTCTTCGCCGATCAGCCACACTGGAAATTCTGGATAGAAGAGTTGGGTCTGTCTGCCGGGTACGAAACCAACACCGACAAAACGGACCAGCTCCGAACTCCGCGATCAGTCATGGTGACGTCTCTGTTCACCCGGTGACGGTACGCATCTTGACCATTGCCATGTCCACAAGGTCCGTCCACATGTCGTCGGTGTAGAACGGCACCGACCCATCGATCTGCACATCCAGTTCCCGCAGCGTCATCACCACCGAACCCACCCGAACGACGCCGACCCGGCTCTTCCAGACGTACTG
>JBMTPW010000158.1:0-4975 GCA_049444115.1 Ilumatobacteraceae bacterium
AGCGCCGATCTCGAAGGATCGGCTTTCACCGAAGCCCATCTCCGCGGCACGCGTCCCTGCGGTTGGCGGGTGCCGAGCGGAATCATCGCCGAAACGTCATCTCTGGTACGAGCGGGTGAGTCGTTCGTGTACGTCTATTACGACGGTCTCGACAAGACCGCGCACGAACGTGGCTTCGGCGCGCACTACGACGCCGAATTGGCGTTCATCGATTGGTTGATCGGTGCGCTCATGGAGGCCTTGCCCACCGATACCACGGTGGCGGTGACCGCCGACCATGGCCAGGTGCACGTGGGCCCAGCGATCGTGGAACTGCCCAAGGAATTGCTGGACGACGTGCATCATCAGTCGGGGGAGGGACGATTTCGTTGGTTGCACGCCCGGCGCGGTCGCATCGGGGATGTCCTGGCCCGAGCCGAGGAACTGTTCTCCGATCGGGCGTGGGTGGTGGGGCGCGACCGCATCCTGGACGAGAGGTGGTTCGGTCCGGCCACCGGTGGGACCGTGTCCGAAGCAGTCCTGCGGCGATTCGGAGACGTGGCCCTCATCCCCTTCGCCGACATCTCCTTCGACGATCCCTTGGATTCGGGGCCGATCAGCTTGGTGTGTCGGCACGGTTCGCTCACCTCGGCCGAGATGATGGTGCCTTTGGCCGCCCGGAGGGTCGGTGCCAGCTCTGCGAGGCCAGAGCGTAGTCTGATCGCATGAGCGAGCCGAACGTGCAGATCCCCGATCAGGTCATTCCTGGTGTTCCGAACGAGTCCCGGCCCGATGTCGAACAACCGAATCTCGTGGAAGCGGTGACCGAACCCGGCAAAGTGATGCGCATCGGTTCGATGGCGAAGCAATTGCTCGACGAGGCGCGAGCCTCGCAACTCGACGTGGGGAGTCGGGAGCGACTGGCCGAGATCTACGAACGGTCGATCGTGGAGCTCTCCGAAGCGTTGTCGCCTGATCTGCAAGAGGAATTGCGGATGCTCGCTCTGCCCTTCAACGACGAGGTGCCCAGTGACAGCGAATTGCGCGTCGCCCACGCCCAGTTGGTGGGTTGGCTCGAAGGTCTCTTCCATGGCATCCAGGCCACATTGTTCGCCCAGCAAATGGCGGCCCGACAGCAGTTCGACCAGATGCGTCAGTTGGGGAGTCAGGCCGGAGAGGCTCAAGGGCTTCCGGGAAGGCCGGGAACCTACCTCTGACCTGGTGCTATTCTGCGAACCACACGGATGTGATTCGTGGTTGTCGCCGGGATGAAGAGCAAGGAGGTAGGCGTTGGCTCAGTCGTTCGCCCATCTCCACGTCCATACGGAATTCTCCATGCTCGACGGAGCCGCCAAGCTCGACGAGTTGGTCGCCAAGGCCGTGGCGGATGGTCAACCCGCACTCGGGATGACCGATCACGGCAACATGTACGGAGTCCTCGATTTCTACAAGGAGTGTCGGGACCAGGGGGTCAAGCCCATCATCGGGACCGAGGCCTACATGGCCTACGAGACCAGATTCGAGCGGCCCAACCGACGCGGGCAGATCGACGACTCCGGTGGTGACACCGAGGGCGGACGGAAGCTCTATTACCACCTCACCCTTCTGGCGGAGACCAATACCGGCTACCGCAATCTCATCAAGTTGTCGAGCCTGGCCTTCCTCGAGGGCTACTACTACCAGCCGCGGATGGATTGGGAACTTCTCGAGCGTCACCACGAGGGGCTGATCGCCACGACCGGATGTCTCGGTGGACATGTCCTCCAGTCGCTGATGAAAGGCGACTATGACGACGCTCGCACGAAAGCGGCGCGCCTCCAGGAGATCTTCGGACGGGACAATTTGTTCGTCGAGCTCCAGGACCACGGTCTGCCCGATCAGCATCGGACCAACCCGCAGCTCCTGCAGATCGCCCGCGACATCGGGGCGCCGATCCTGGCGACCAACGATTCCCACTATGTGCATCGTCACGACCACGCCGCGCACGACGCCCTCCTGTGCGTGCAGACCAACTCGATGATCAGCGATCCTCACCGCTTCCGGTTCGAGGGAACCGAGCACTATCTGAAGTCGGCTCAGGAGATGAGGCACCTCTTCAGCGAACTTCCCGAGTCCTGCGACAACACATTGTGGATCGCCGAACGCGTGGGAGTCGAGATCGAATTCGGAAAACCACAACTGCCAAGCTTTCCCATTCCGTCCGGATTCGCCGATGACGCCGAATATCTGGCCCACCTCACCCGAGAAGGAGCCGAGAGACGCTGGGGTTCGGAACTGACGCCCACGGCGGTCGAACGATTGGCCTACGAAACCAAGGTCATCGGTGACATGGGCTTCGCCTCGTACTTCTTGATCGTCTGGGATCTGATCCGCTACGCCAAGGAGCGCGGCATTCGGGTGGGACCGGGACGTGGATCGGCGGCCGGCTGTGCGGTGGCCTACTGCTTGGGAATCACCGAGATCGATCCCATTCGTTACGACTTGCTCTTCGAACGCTTCCTCAACCCCAGCCGGATCACCATGCCCGATATCGACATGGACTTCGACTCCCGCCACCGGGAGGAACTCATCCGCTACGTGACCGACAAATACGGCCGTGAGCATGTCGCTCAGATCATCACCTTCGGCACCATCAAGGCCCGAAACGCCGTGCGCGACGCGGCCCGTGTTCTCGGGCATCCCTATGCGGTGGGGGACCGTCTGGCCAAGGCCATGCCCCCTCTGGTCATGGGTCGCGATACTCCGCTCAAGTACTGCCTGGAGCAACATCCGAAATACGAAGACGGATATCGAGCTGCTCAGGAACTGCGGGATCTCTACGACGGCGACGAGGATCTCCGACAGGTCATCGACGTGGCCAAGGGCCTCGAGGGCCTGAAGCGGTCGACGGGTATCCATGCTGCGGCAGTGGTCATCTCGAAGGAACCACTGACCGAGTACCTGCCCCTGCAACGCAAACCGGAGGCCGGTCGTCCTCTCGAGGAATCTCCGGTGACCACGCAGTACGAAATGCACGGGGTCGAGGAACTGGGTTTGTTGAAGATGGATTTCCTGGGTCTGCGGAACCTGGATGTCATCACCGATGCCAACGAATTGGTGCGTTCGCTGTCGGATCCCTCGTTCGACATCGACGACATTCCCTTCGACGATCCGGCGACCTTCGCGCTCTTGTCGCGTGGAGACACCGTCGGTGTCTTCCAGCTCGAGTCCCCGCCGATGCAGCAGCTGCTGCGGGCCATGGCTCCGTCCTCCTTCGAGGACGTCTCCGCAGTCATCGCCCTGTATCGACCGGGGCCCATGGGCGTCAACATGCACTACGACTTCGCCGACCGGAAGAATGGCCGCAAGAAGGTCGAATACTTCCATCCGGACGCCGAGGCAGTTCTCGGCGACACCTACGGGTTGATGATCTACCAGGAGAGCGTGATGCGGGTCGCTCAACGATTCGCTGGCTACTCGTTGGCCGAAGCGGACAATCTGCGCAAGGCCTGCGGGAAGAAGGTCCGCGCCCTCATGGAGATGGAGCGAAGCAAATTCGAAGAGGGATGCGAGAGCTCCGGGTACGGACGCCAACTCGGCAAGCAGCTCTTCGACGTGATCGAGAACTTCGCCGACTACGCCTTCAACAAGAGCCATTCCTTCGGCTACGGATACATCACCTATCAAACGGCCTATCTCAAGGCCAATCATCCCGTCGCCTATTTCGCCGCGCTGCTCACCAGTGTCAAGGACAATTTGGAGAAGGCCGCCGGGTACCTGGTGGATGCGCGCAGCGGTGGCATCGAGTTGCGTCCGCCGGACATCAACGCGTCGGACGTGGATTTCACACCACAGGTTTCCGAGCGCATCATTCACTTCGGTTTGTCGGCGATCAAAGGTGTCGGACAGGTGCTTTGCGAAAAATTGGTCGCGGAGCGCAAGAAGAACGGGCAGTTCACCTCGTTCCATGATTTCGCCATGCGTGTTCCGACCGATTGCCTCAACAAGAAGGCCGTCGAGTCGTTCATCAAGGCCGGTGCCTTCGATTGCCTCGGTCACCGACGCCAGGGTTTGATGGCCGTCTTCGAATCCATCATCGACGATTCCGTGGCGCGCCGCGCCCAAGCCGATCAAGGCGTGATGAGTCTCTTCGACGGCATCGATCAGGGAGACGAGTCGGGATTCGATCTGGACATTCCGGTGCCCGACATCGAATACGACAAGTCGGTGAAACTCAAACACGAAAAGGAGATGCTTGGCCTCTATCTCAGCGATCATCCGCTCCGGGGCTACGAAACAGCCTTGCGCAAACTGGCGTCGTGCACCACGGTCGACCTCGACACGACGCCGAGCGAGGTGGTGACGTTGGCCGGCATCGTTTCCAAGGTGGAGCGCAAAGTGACCAAGCGTGGTGATCACATGGCCGTCGTGCATTTGGAGGACCTGCACGGCGGTGTCGAGATGACCGTGTTCGCCAAGACGCTCCAGCAGCACGGTCACAAGATCTACGACGATGCCATCATCGCAGTGAAGTGCCGCGTGGACCATCAGGACGAGCGGCGGAGCTGTCGGGTGATCGAGGTATCGCCGGTGGTGTTGTCCCGTCACGAGCCCGAATTGCGCCTGAATCTGCCGACTCTGGCTCTGGACCCGGACAACGTGGCTCGTCTGAAGAGCATCCTGACCGATCATCCCGGCAGTTCCCAGGTCTTCTTGCACGTGGGGGACTCCAAGGTGATTCGCCTGGGGGAGGACTTCCGGGTGGACATCGACCGGGTCATCCCACCCCTGCGCGTGGCCTTCGGTTCGGGTGTCATCCTCTGAGTTCCCGGAAATTCCTGCCGACCCCGGGCCAGGTGGCAGAATTGGGTTCCGAGTCGTCGGATCCGGTTCGTACAGGGAGAAGCTCGCTGAAGATGGCAGTTGAGATCGAGACCAAGGACTGCTCCGCTGTCTCCGACGAGGAGTTGGAGGCAATGGCAGCCATGGGCGGAGCCTTCGAGATCGGAAGAGCGTC
>JBMTPW010000159.1:0-4974 GCA_049444115.1 Ilumatobacteraceae bacterium
ACCGTGGTGGTGGTCGGTATCGGTGGTATCGGCGCCAATGCCGTGCAGGGCGCCAAGTTGGCCGGAGCCAAGCGGATCGTGGCCATCGACCCGGTCGAGTTCAAGCGCGAAAAGGCCATGGAATTCGGCGCCACGCATACGGCCTCGTCCATGACCGAGGCCGTGGCCCTCCTGCAGGACATCACCTGGGGGACCATGGCCAACAAGGTCATCATGACCATGGGTGTCGGCCAGGGTGCCGTGATGGCCGAGGCCATGGCGCTCGCCGCCAAGCGCGGTCGCGTCGTGGTCACCAACATCCACCCGGCCCTCGAGATGAGCGCCACCATGAATCTTCTCGATGTCACGTTGATGGAGAAGCAGGTCGTGGGTTCGCTCTTCGGTTCGGGCAACCCGCGGGCCGACATTCCGAAGTTGGCCGGTCTGTACCGCGAGGGCCAGTTGGACCTCGATGGTCTGGTCACCCGGACCTACGCGCTCGAGGATGTGAACGAGGGATACGAGGCCATGCGACGCGGCGAGAACATTCGCGGCGTGCTGGTCTATTCCTGAGCCATTTGGCCGGACGCGTTTGCTTGCCCGACCCTGCTTCTGGATAGCGTTCTGGTGACCGGGGATCTCTCCGGAACCAGAGCGTTCGTGCTCGGACAGGGGGTTGAGTGCCATGTCGGGTATTCGTAAGTCCAAGGCTGCGGTTTTGTGGGGTCTGAACCAGGACTGGAAGATCGAAGAGATCGAAATCCATCCGCCCAGGACCGGTGAGGTCGTCGTGCATTGGCGCGCTGCAGGCATGTGTCACAGCGATGAACATCTCGTGACTGGTGACATGGTCCCGCCCGAAGAGGTGTGGCCGCTCATGGGTATCGAGAGTTTCTTTCCCATCATCGGTGGCCACGAAGGAGCCGGAGTGGTGGTGGAAGTCGGGCCCGGAGTCACCAGTGTTCAAGTCGGCGATCACGTGTCGGCCTCTTTCGTACCCTCTTGCGGTCGCTGTCGCTACTGCTCGACAGGTCGTCAGAACTTGTGCGACAACGGCGCCAAGACCTTCGTGGGCGGCATGATCACCGACGACACGCATCGGCATTTCCTGAACGGCAAGCCGGTCACTTTGATGGCCAAGGTGGGTACCTTCAGCGAGTACGCATGCGTGTCCGAACAGTCCATCATCAAGGTCGAAAAGGACATCCCTCTCGAGTGCGTGGCCTTGGTGTCCTGCGGTGTGGCCACCGGATGGGGATCGGCGGCCAACCGAGCCGGTACGCAAGCCGGGGACACGGTGATCGTGGTGGGCTGCGGAGGAATCGGTATGAATGCCGTCCAGGGGGCGCGCATGGCCGGCGCCAAACGCGTCATCGCCGTCGACCCGGTGGAGTTCAAGCGCGAAAAGGCCATGGAACTCGGGGCCACCCACACGTTCGCCTCGATGGCCGAAGCCATGATGCCGGTGATGGAGATGACCTACGGACAAATGGCCGATCGCGTCATCATGACACCGGGTGTCCTGCACGGCGAGATGATGGGTGAAGCCATGAACCTGGCCGGTAAGGGCAGCACGGTGGTCGTCACTGCCATTTCACCGATGACCAGTGAGACCGCCAACGTCAATTTGTTCAATCTGGCCATGTGGAACAAGGAGATCAAGGGCACCATCTTCGGTTCGTTGAACCCGCGGGCCGACATCCCTGCTTTGCTCGACATGTACCGGGCCGGTCAGTTGAAGCTGAAGGAGCTCATCACCAACACCTACGAGCTCGAGCAGATCAACGAGGGCTATCAGGCCATGCGCGACGGGACGAACATCCGTGGCGTGATCGTGAACGCTTGAGACACCGATCTCCATGGGGTCCGTCTCGCGCGCGTCGTTGATCGCGTCCCTCGAGTCCATCGTCGTCGGCCGTCGCCGTGAGGTGGAGTTGGTGGTCGCGGCGCTCGATGCCGATCGACACGTCTTGTTGGAGGGACCTCCCGGAACCGGCAAGAGCACGCTCCTGCGAGCCGTGGCCGAAGGGCTCGGCATCGGGTTCGTGTTCGTCGAGGGAAACGCGGAACTGACGCCGGCGCGTCTCGTGGGCCACTTCGATCCCGCCCGTGTGTTGTCCGAAGGATACGACGCCGATGTCTTCGTCGACGGTCCACTGGTGACCGCGTTGCGCGAGGGTTCTCTGCTCTACGTGGAAGAGATCAACCGCATTCCCGAGGAAACCTTGAACGTGCTGATCACGGTCATGAGCGAGGGCGAACTGAATGTGCCGCGCTTCGGTCGCATCACTGCCAATCCCGGATTCCGCTTGGTGGCGGCCATGAACCCCTTCGATGCGGTCGGGACGGCCCGCATCTCAGGCGCCGTGTACGACCGCGTCTGCCGGGTATCGGTCGGGTATCAAAGTGCCGAGGTGGAAACCCGGATCGCCGGGCGCAATGTCGGTGATCTCCCTCCGGATTGGCTGGGCAAGGTCGTGGATCTCGTTCGGCGAACCAGGGACCATGCCGACCTGCGAGTGGGATCTTCGGTGCGCGGAGCCATCGACATGGCGGCCGTGGCATCGTCGTTGGCGGCGGTACGCGGAACCACGGTGCTGGATCCGGGTGTCGGTCTCGACGCCGCGCTGGTGGCACTGTCGGGTCGGGTGCGGGTGCGCGAAGGGTGTCCGCGCACCGCCGAGGACGTGGTGCGCGATCTGTGGTCGGCGGTCTTTGCTCCGGCGTCGGAGGTTGCCGGGGGAAAAGCCAGCGCCCCGACGGGGGCGAGTCACTGACCCAGGAGGGCGCAGCCGCCGACGAAGCGGTGCAAGAAGCGTCGAAGCGAACGCTGTCTCGGCGCGAACTTGCCCGGCATCCGCAGTTCGAGCAGGTGTCTCCCGAAGTCGGTGAATTGGACGAGGCGGCGGTGGACGAGGGGATGGATGAAGATCCCGATGCCATGCTGGCTTTGCTCGCCGATCTCACCGGAGCAACCGATCCCACGTTGCGCGATCTGGCCCGTCGTCTCGCCGGTCGACTCTTTCTGGATGTCTCGCGGCGGGGTCGGACACACCCGCGCGGTATCGGCAGGATGATCACCTCTTCGTATCGTCCCGACGCCGGTGACATCGACCTGGATGCGTCGATGACCGCCATCACCGACGCGCGCGCGGCGCGGTCCGCCGTGGACCCCGATGGTCTGAGGATCAGAACCTGGGCCAAGCCGGGTACGGCACTGTCACTTCTCGTGGACCGCAGCGGATCGATGGGGGGCAAACCTTTGGCCACCTCGGCCATGGCTGCGGCGGCGGTGGCCTGGCGTAGTCCCGATGATTACAGCGTCGTCGCTTTCGGCAAGGACGTGGTGGTGGCCAAGAGCCAGGACTCGTCGAAGGCCGGTGAGACGGTGGTGAACGACGTCCTTGCATTGCGCGGTTTCGGCACCACCGACCTGGCCGGTGCACTGCGAGCTGCCGGAGAACAACTGAGTCGTTCGCACGCCGGGCGGCGAATCACCGTCGTTCTCAGTGATTGCCGAGCCACGGTGGAAGGTGATGTCGAGGCCGCCGCCCGCTCACTCGACGAGATCGTCATCGTGGCTCCGGCCGGTGACGATGCCGAGGCCCGTGCGCTCGCGGGCCGGATCGGAGCTCGGATCGCCACAGTGGACGGTCCGAGCGACATCCCGGCCGCCCTCCAAGCGGTGCTCGGCGACTAGCGGCAGGTGGGATCGCTGCTCGGCAGGATCCCCACTGCGTTCGACTCCACCCCGGCGACCGTGGTCGTCGTCAGGTCGGTCGTCGGTGCATCGGTCGACGACGGGGCCACCTGTTCGGGTGCGGTAGCCAGTGTTGCGAGTCCCCGGAAGATGTCCAGGATCGCCACCATGCCCGCGGATTCCAGATCCGGTTCGATGACGGACTGACCGCTGATCATCGTTCCGGTTCCTTCGATTTGATACGTGCGCATGGTTGCCGGATCCAAGTCGCGCATGGCAAGGGCCAACTCGAGAATCTTTCCTGCGGTCAGATTGGAATCCAGGATGACGTTCTGGATTCCGGCATCGATCAATTGCTTGGCCACGCGAGGACTGCCGCTCCCTTTGTCGATGGCTTTCTGGATGGCCCGCCGCAAGAAGTCCTGTTGACGCGAAATTCGACCACGGTCGAAGTTCGGATCCTCGCGCCACACCTGGCGCTCGGCATCGAAATAGCGCAACTTGCGCGATCTCACATAGGCCAGACCCTCTTCGCCCTGGAACGTGTGGCATCCGGCGGCTTCGATGAGAAGTCCGGTGTTCTCGTCCTTGATCGGGGTGTCGAATGGAACCTTCACTCCGCCGACGGCGTCGACGATCTTCTTGAAGGCGCAGAAATCGATGTTCACGTAGTGATCGATGTTGATCCCGAAGTTGTCGAAAATGGTGACGATCAGTCGATTCGGGTCGTCTCGTTCGAAGGCGCTGTTGATGCGGCTCTTGGTGGACTTGCCGTTGATACGAACCCAGAGATCGCGGGGAAACGAGAGAACTGCCGCGGCTTTGGTGGCCGGATCGAGGCGCAGCACCATGATGGTGTCGGCACGTTCTCCGAGACCGCTGCGGTCACCGAATGCTCCGGCATACGGAGAGTCCGGATCGACACAGGCCCCGTTGTCGCTTCCGGTGATGAGGAAGTTCTTGGCCGTGAGATCAACTTTGGGTTGGGATTGGCCGGGAACCGAGGTGGAGGGCAAAGTCAGCGTCGGAACACTTCCACTCGGGATGATTTCCACCACCCTCCGGTCGTTGGCCTTTTCGCTGCCGTAATAGATGGCCGTCGCAGCAACGAGACACGACACCACCAAGAGGCAGTTCATGGTGAGCACCAGACGCTGCGGCCACGTGCGGCGTCGGCTTCTCCGACCTTCTTTCGGTGGCGTGCTCCGGTCGTTCACAGGGGAATCAAACTACCGGCCGTCGCAGTTCGTCGGTCCGCGCCGGCGTCTCGGCTCGGCAACGGCTCAGGTCGGGGT
>JBMTPW010000160.1:0-4968 GCA_049444115.1 Ilumatobacteraceae bacterium
GACATTGTCCTCGGCCTCGGAGTTATTCCCGGATAGATCATCACTGCCGGCGGGACCGCCATCATCGCCGTGCTGGTTCTGCGCGCCATCGGCGAATGGCGGGACATCAGCGATGTCTGATTCATCCGAGACCGACGCAGCCGATCCTCTTCCATCCGATTCGGACTCGTTGTTGAACGTGGCCGTCCGTGTCGCCGTCACCGTCGGGCGGGCGGTGACCGCTGGACGGCGGACGGGAACCGGAAGGGTTTCCACCAAATCGAGTCCCACCGACATGGTCACCGAGTGGGATGCTCACGGGGAGAACATCGTTGCGAGCCTGCTCGCACAGATACGTCCCAACGATGGCGTGTACGGGGAAGAAGGCACTCGAAGTTCCGGGACGTCAGGCATCACCTGGTTCGTCGACCCGATCGACGGCACCACCAATTTTCTGTACGGGATTCCGATTCATGCGGTGTCCATTGCAGCCTGCGATTCCGTCGGACCCGTGGCCGCCGCCGTGTACGTTCCGGTCCACCGAGAACTCTTCGTGGCTCGACGCGATCACGGAGCCTGGCTCCGAGGACGTCGGTTGTCCTGCACCGACGGCACCGACGTCGATACGGCGTTGATCGCCACCGGTTTTTCCTACCTCGCCGATCGTCGACGGCTGCAGATCGAACGTCTCGTCGACGTGATGCCACGGATCCGGGACATTCGTCGGATCGGATCCGCGGCCGTGGACCTGTGTTACGTCGCCGCCGGCCGTCTCGATGGGTATTTCGAGGAATACCTGCAGCCCTGGGACTACATGGCCGGAATGTTGATCGCAACGGAAGCCGGGGCCCGCTGCACGCGCCCTGACGGCCGGCCAGTGGATTCCGGTGAGATCCTGGCCAGCGGTCCGGATCGGCATGCACAGCTACTCGAACTTCTCGCCACCAGCGCCTGAAACGGCACCGGTGGCGGGTGGATCATCCCCCCATCGGGCAAGATGGGGAGGTGGGAACCAAGATCCTGGCCGTGGAAGACGATGGGCGCATCCGCGCTGCGGTCAAGTTGGCCCTCGAGGACGAAGGGTGGACCGTGGACGAGGCCGCCAGCGGGGAAGAGGCCGTCATCCTCTTCCTCCGGGATCCCTCCGACGTGGTGTTGATCGACATCATGCTTCCCGGTATCGATGGCTTCGAACTCTGCCGCACAATCCGGCGCTCGAGCGACGTTCCGATCGTGATGGTCACCGCGCGGGCGGACACGCACGACGTCGTGGCCGGACTCGAAGCAGGAGCCGACGACTACCTGACGAAACCCTTCGCACCGAAGGAACTCTCCGCCCGCATTCGCGCCCTGTTGCGACGGGCCCGTCCGGGGACACCAGGCCAATCGAGATTGACTTTCGGTGAACTCGAAGTCATGCCCGAAGAGGGCAAGGTCTTGCGCGGCGGGGAAGAGATCCATCTCACCAAGACCGAATTCCGGTTGATCTGCGAATTGGCTCAGAATCCCGGAAAGGTCCTCAGCCGCGAACAGCTTCTCGATCAGGTGTGGGGTTATGGCTACTTCGGTGACGGACGATTGGTCGACGTCCACATTCGTCGTCTGCGCACCAAAGTGGAAGAGGATCCGGCCGATCCCCGGCACGTGGTCACAGTCCGGGGCCTCGGGTACCGGCTCCAAGGTTGATGGACACTGCGCCCGATACGTCGGTCGACGACCTCTCGGGAAGTGCTGCGAGTCGCAACGTGGCCGACTGGGATCTCACGGCAGAGACTCCTCGGCCATCGGAGGCTGCTCCGGCGTCGACCGCTCGTTGGCGACGTCCGTTCAGTCGCTTCGGCTTGCGCGCCAGAATCCTGCTCACCTTCGGTCTCGGAAGTCTGGCACTATCGACGTTTCTCGCGCTGTCCACGTACAACCTCACCCGCTCCAACGTGGTCTCGGACCGCGAGGCCTCCAGTATCAGCAAGGCATACGACAATGCCCGCAAGGTAGCCGCCGAGTTGTCGGGGGGCGCCGACGTCGACGAGGTATTGGAGAACCTGGCTCTCGATCAGTCATTGCTCACCGAGGACGGTCAGGCCTACACCAGAAGCGATCGTCTCCAGATCGGAGACATTCCGCGGGAACTCCTTGACGGAGTTGCCGCCGACGGAGACCCGCGCATGATGCGCCAGGAGAAGGACGGCGAACTGTTCCTGGTCGTCGGCATCCCACTCGAAGACGATCGTTATACGTATTTCGAGCTCTCCCCGATCGATGACGTTCGTTCCACGCTCAACAGCATCACCGTGGCCTTGCTCATTGCCGGTGCAGTGACCATCGCCCTCGGCGTCGTTCTCGGATCAGTGGCCGCCGCGCGGGCCGTGAGACCATTGACCGTGGCCAGCCGCGCCGCCAAGGCCATCGCCGGAGGACGTCTCGAAACGCGACTCCAGGCCACCGATGACCCGGATCTGGCGCTGATCACATCGTCGTTCAACGACATGGCTCGTGCGCTTCAAACACGCATCGAACGTGACGCTCGCTTCGCTTCGGACGTGAGCCATGAATTGCGCTCACCCTTGATGACTCTGTCGGCATCGGTGGAGGTCATGCAGGCTCGTCGGGACGAGATGCCCGAACGGGCCAGGGCGGCACTCGATCTGTTGGTGGCCGATGTGATTCGATTCCAAGGCCTCGTGGAGGACCTCCTCGAGATTTCGCGCTTCGACGCCGGAGCGATCCGACTCGAATCGGAGGAGTTCCTGGTCGCCGAATTCCTCCGCCAAGCCATCTCCGTGAGCACCGCACCTTCCAGCGCTCTCACTGTGGAAGAACGAGCCACGGATCTGATGATCACCGGCGATCGACGACGACTGGCGCGAGTCGTCGCCAACCTGATCGACAACGGACAGGCGTACGGTGGGGGCAACCTGGAGATTTCCATGGTTGCCGTGGGCGATCCACCCACGGCCGTGCGCATCCTGGTGGAGGATCACGGACCGGGTGTGGTCCCCGAGGAGAGAGCGATCATCTTCGAACGTTTCGCCCGCGGTGCGGCCGCCGGCCGCCGAAGCGGCTCCGAAGGAGCTGGACTCGGTCTCTCGCTGGTGGCCGAACATGTGAAGTTGCATGGTGGACGGGTCTGGGTGGAGAATCGACGCGACGGAACCAATGGCGCCTGCTTCGTCATCGAACTTCCCGCGACCATCCTCGAACCGGAGGCCATCTGATGGACGGGTTTCGACGAGGCTGCGCTGGGATTCTGGCGGCCACAGTGGTTCTCACGGCGTGTAGTTTCGGAGCAGAGTCCGCCCCGCGAACGATTCCGGACCGACAACGGGGCAAACTCAGCGTCGGATTCGGTTCGCCTCAGAGCCTGGATGGCGAGGTTCGCCTCTTTCTCCCCCGACTCGACATCGACAATGGCACTCGCTTGGGATCGGTGGCTCGCCCTCTCGATGTGAGCGATGTCGATGTGCTGGTCCGGGAGTTGATCCGAACGTTGGTGGTCGGTCCGACGGGCGACGAACGGGCCCTCGGCTTCGGCACCGCCATCCCGCAAGACACCCAGTTGTTGGACGTCTCCCCTGCCGCGAGCCGGATCACCATCAATCTGACGGGGTCCATTGCTTCGCTGCCCACCGAGCAACTCGTCGTGGCCCTGGCCCAGATCGTCTACACGATGTCGGAAGGCTTCTTCGCCCGCGAAGTCATCGTCAAAGTGGATGGACAGACCTTGTCCTGGCCGCGTGAGGATGGCACGTTCACTGAGGATCCGCTGACCGTCTTCGACTACCCGACGGCCGCGATCACCAGTCAGCCGGCGTATCCGGGGATCATTGCACCGAATACTCCGGTCTGACGATTCAGGTCATCACCCGAAGAACACGTCGGCCACATCGCGGAACAGATCCAAGTCCACGGTTCGGATGCGCCCGACCACCTCCGACAATGGAACCCGCGTCACCTCCGAGCACTTGAGTGCCACCATGTGTCCGAACGCGCCGTCGTGAACGGCTTCGATGGCTCCCAATCCGAACCGGGTGGAAAGGACCCGGTCGTATGCACTCGGCGTTCCCCCACGTTGCACATGGCCGATCTGCACGACCCGGGCCTCGTACGCCGTTCGCCGCTCGATCTCTTCGGCGACGCTCACCGAGACTCCCCCGTACCGCGGACGGCCGAGAGGATCGGTCTCGTACCGGATCTCGTCCATGGTGCCCGGGATGGGGCGGGCACCTTCGGCAACCACGACCACCGAGGCGTACCGACCGCGATTGTGGCGGCTGGCCACGATGGCCGCCACTTCGGCGATATCGAAGGGAACCTCGGGTATGAGAATCACGGTCGCTCCCCCGGCGATCCCGGCGTAGGTGGCGATCCACCCGGCGTCACGTCCCATCACCTCCACCACCATCACCCGGTCGTGGCTTTCCGCAGTGGTGTGCAGCCGGTCGATGGCATCGGTGGCGATCTGGACCGCGGTATGGAATCCGAAGGTCAGATCCGTTCCCCAGACATCGTTGTCGATGGTCTTGGGCACCCCGACGAATGGAAGTCCGGTGCGGTCGTGGAGCTGTGACGTCACGGTCATGGATCCGTTGCCGCCGATGACGATCACGGCATCGAGGCCCTGATCGGTGAAGCAGCGCTGCAGTCGATCGAGTCCATCGTCGTGATCGAGTGGGCTGCCGCGACGCGTACCCAAGATCGTTCCTCCTCGCGGCAGCAGACCCCGAACGGCCGCCGTGTCGAGGCTGATGAATCTTTGTTCGAGGACCCCGTCCCAGGAATCGAGGAATCCCAGGAATTCGTCGCCGTGGAGAGTTTCGCCTTTGCGTACGATCGCCCGAATCACCGCATTCAATCCCGGACAATCGCCACCGCCGGTGAGGATCCCGATTCGCACACCCTCAGCCTAGGCATGGAACAATGAGAGCATGGCTTGGGATCCCGCGCGACCGGTTCCGTGGGCTCGACTGTTCCGCGAATGGCTGGTCTACG
>JBMTPW010000161.1:0-4944 GCA_049444115.1 Ilumatobacteraceae bacterium
GATCAGAAATAAAAATTGGAACATGTTGTCCGATCAGAGCCAGGAGTCGATCGCGGTCACCGGCATCCTTCAGATCGAGGGCGACACCACGTTTGCCGCGCATCATCGGATTGGTGGCAGGTCGCGAACGGTCGACCCGTGCTGCGGTCTCGGGCCGGTCCACGGCAACGACGTCGGCACCGAGATCGGCCAGGATCATGGCCCCATAGGGACCCGGACCCTGTCCCACGAGTTCCACCACTCTGACTCCCGATAACGGACCGCTCATGAGGACGCGTCGGCCACGGCCTGGCTCTTGGCCCAGCGGTAGTCACTCTTGCCCGCAGGCGACCGCACCATGACGTCCACCAAGGTGAGCTGACGCGGCACCTTGTATCCGGCCACATGCTGTCGACAGTGATCCTGAATGCTGGCGAGACTCGGGGTCGTCCCCGATCGCGGCTGCACCACGGCGGCCACGCGTTCCCCCCATCGTTCGTCGGGAACTCCCACCACGACGGCATCGAAGACTTCCGGATGAGCCTTCAGAGCGTTCTCCACTTCCTCCGGGAAGATCTTCTCGCCGCCACTGTTGATGCACACCGATCCACGACCGATGAGGGTGATCGAACCATCTTCTTCGAGCTTGGCGAAGTCTCCCGGAATCGAATAGCGCGTGCCGTCGGGACCGGTCACGAACGTGGCCGCGGTCTTCTCCGGATCCTTGTGGTACCGCAAGGGGATGTTGCCGGTGCGGGCCAGCCGTCCCGTCTCTCCGGGCTTCACCGGTCGCAGGTCGTCACCGAGGACCACCGAGTCCCGAGCCGCCTTGACGGTCGGCCCACCTTTCATGGTCATGCCCTTGCCAACCATGGTGATTCCGTTGGCTCCTCCTTCACTGGAACCGACGGCGTCGGTGATCACCAGATTCGGGAAGAGATCCAAGAACTGTTCCTTGCAACTCTGTGAGAAGAGCACCGCGCTGGAGCTCACGGCGAACAGACTGGAGAGGTCGTACTCGGATCGATGATCGGCGATGTAGTCGAGCAACGGACGGGCCATGGCGTCCCCGGTGATCATGATCAGATTGGCTTTCTCCTCATCGATGGTCGTCCAGACATCGGCCGGATCGAACTTGGCCCGCAGGACCACCCGGTTGCCGATGAAACTCTGGGACATCACGCTCCACTGCGAGGCACCGTGCATCAGTGGCGGAATCGGATAGGAGACCAAAGCGAAACCCTTGCGTCCCTTCTCCACGAAACCTTCCGGCCCGGCGACCTTGTCATTGGTGGTGATGTCGATCCCACCGCCAAGGGCCATCACCACATCGGCATGCCTCCAGACGACTCCCTTGGGCATGCCGGTCGTGCCCCCGGTGAAAAGGATGTACAGGTCGTCATCCGAACGCGGGCCGAAATCACGTTCGTCACTCTCGGCGGCCAGTGCTGCTTCGTATTCCGGCCCGATCACCAGCTGAGGGAGATCCGGCGCCACGGCCCGGGCCCGATCGGCGAATTCGGGTTCGACGACGAGGTATCTCAAGTCGGCATTGCCGAACAGGTAGGCCAGTTCGTCCTCCACGTAGCGGTAATTGATGTTGATCCAGACCGCCCTGATCTTGAAGATGGCCCACAACGCCTCGACCCACTCGACGCGATTCAGGGCGTAGATCCCGACGTGGTCCCCGGGCCTGACTCCCTGGTTCGCAAGGTGATGCGCCAGGCGGTTCGCACGTCGATCCATCTCGGCAAAAGTTCGCGACGATCGTTCGTCGGCGATGTACTGGCGATCGGGCCATTCGTCCACTGCGGCTTCGAAGAGATCGGCAAGGTTGAACGTGGAGGCCGGCATACCTGTGTGCTAGCACATGTGAGCACCAACGGGCCAAGGAAGGGCGGCAACTCATCATGTCGGGCACCGAACATCTCCGCGTCGAACAGCACGGTCACACCTTGATCGTCACCATGAATCGTCCGGAAGCCAAGAACGCTCTCAGCCCCGCCATGATCGTGGGGCTGGCCGATGCCTGGGTCCGATTGAACGAGGACGACGATCTCCGGTGCGCGATCCTCACGGGCTCCGGCGGATCCTTCTGCACCGGCATGGATCTGAAGGCCCGGGCCAACGACGACGCCGGTCCCAATCCGTATCAGGAACGTTGGGCCGCCGATCCCGATCTGCACTGGAAGGCCCTGCTACGCCACTACCGATTGCGCAAGCCGCTCATTGCCGCCGTCGAGGGTTACGCAGTGGCCGGCGGCACCGAAATCCTCCAGGCCACTCACCTCCGCGTCGCCGGAGAGAGCGCCACCTTCGGAGTCTTCGAGGCACGACGCGGTCTCTTTCCCGTCGGCGGCAGCACGGTTCGCCTGCCCCGTCAGATCGGCTACACCAACGCCCTGGAAATGTTGTTGACGGCGCGTGCCTACACCGCAGCAGAAGCCAAGGAGATCGGTCTCATCGGACATGTGGTTCCTGACGGCGGGGCTCTGGCCAAGGCTCAGGAACTTGCCGATCTCATCTGTGCCAACGGACCCCTCGCTGTGGAGGCCATCCTGAAATCGGTCCAGGAGACTGCCGGCCTGGACGAGACCCATGGTCTGGTCCGTGAATTCGAAATCGGTTGGCCGATCTTTGCCACCAACGATGCCAAGGAGGGTCCGCGGGCTTTCGCCGAGAAGCGACCGGCGGTGTGGACTCGTAGTTGATCTCGCCCTCCATGGCGCCATCGCGGCGATGCGGGGGCGCAACGACGAATCAGGGTTTGTCGGATGACACCAACCACATGGCGAAGAACTGGCTTCCCCCTCCGTAGGCGTGCCCCACGGCCCGCCGCGCCCCCTCGATTTGATGCTCGCCGGCTTTACCCATGACCTGCATCGCAGCCTCACCGAAACGAATCATTCCCGAGGCACCGATGGGGTTCGTGGAAAGCACGCCGCCGGAGGGATTGATCGGCAGTGAACCGCTCATTTCGGTGACACCGTCCTCGACCATACGCCACCCCTGATTGCGTGCCGCGAAACCGAGGTTTTCCAGCCACATGGGTTCGAACCAAGCGAAGGGAACGTACATCTCGACGACGTCGATGTCCTTGGCAGGATCGGAGATCTTTCCCTTTCTCCACAAGTCTTCGGCACACATCTCACCGGCCCGCGGGCTGACCTGTTCGCGTCCGGCAAAGGCGGTTGGCTCACTGCGCATGGAAGTGGCGTGCACCCAGGCCTTCGCGCCCCGATGTCTATCGGCACGTTCCTCGCTCATGAGGACGAGGGCCATCGCTCCATCACTGGACGGGCAGGTTTCGACGAAGCGGATCGGGTCCCACAGCATGGGCGTCTCGAGTGCCTTTTCCAAGGTCCAGTCGGGTTCGTGCAAATGCGCGTACGGATTCTTGCAAGCATTGGTGCGGTCCTTCACAGCCACCATGGCGCCGATGTGCAACGGCGCCCCCGAACGCTTGATGTAACCACGCACGATCGGCGAGAAGTAGCCACCGGCTCCAGCATGAACCGGCATCCCGAAGGGGATGGGAACGCTCAGGGCCCACATGGCATTGCCGTCACTTTGCTTTTCGAATCCGATCGTGAGCACCGTGCCGTGGATCCCCGCCATCACGTGCTGGGCGGCCACGATGGCCGTCGAACCACCCACCGAACCGGCGGTGTGCACGCGGAACACCGGCTTGCCGTGCGCCGCCAAGGCATCGGCCAACCAGAGTTCGGGCATGACCACGCCCTCCAACATGTCCGGTGCCTTGCCGATGACGATGGCATCCACATCGGCCATGGCGATACCGGCATCGGTGAGAGCACGATCAACCGCCTCGCGTACGAGCCCGGCAATCGAGACGTCGGCCCGGCACGCCGAATGATTGGTCTGACCCACTCCCACGACTGCACAGCGTTCAGCCATCTCACTCACCCTCCATGACGCACACCAGGTTCTGTTGCAGGCACGGACCGCTCGTGCAGTGAGCCACGGCTCGATCCGCAGTTCCCGCCATGATGCGCTCAGCCGCTTCGGCGAACCGCGCCAGACCGGCCGCCATGGCCGGGTTGGCCACCAACGCACCGCCACTCGGGTTCACCTGGGTGGACTCGTTCAATCCCAAGGCCTGACGCAACAAGACCTCTTGATGCGTGAACGGGGCATGCAACTCGGCGACGTCGATCCGATCCGCCCCGACACCGGCCCGCTCGGCGGCGATACGTGCGGAGTCGCTCACGGTCATGGAGCGGGCACCAAGGCGTTGAGTGTCGATGCGATGATCGATTCCGCTGATCCACGCCGGTCGGGAATGAAGTTTGCGAGCGACGTCACCGGCGGCCAAGAGGACGGCATTCGTGCCATCGACGGGAATGCCGCAATCGTGGGCTCGCAATGGATCGAGAGTGCGAGGTCGCCCCATCAGATCGTCGACGGTGAGATCGGCCGCCAGCAGTGAACCGTGAGCGGCGGCGATCGGATTGGCACGACCGTCCCGATGACTGCGCACGGCGACTTCGGCCATCTCCCGCTCGGAGACCACGCCACTCTCCAGACACATCCGGGCTTGCAGGGCGGCGAGTGCGGTGAAGCCCGGCCACAACGGAGCCACGAAATAGGGATCGGCCTGCAGGGTCAGAATCCGGTCGATGGGACCGGACGTGGTCTTGCCGTTGGCAAAGACCAGAGCCACGTCGGCTTCTCCGGTCTGGATCTTGACCCAGGCCTCGTAGAGAGCAAGGGCGCCATCGGCCTCCACATGACTCTCGATGATCGGGGGCCAAGCGCCGATGGCGTCCACTGCGGCCACGAAACTGAAGGGTTGACCGCTCATGTAGTCGCAGCTGCCATGACACCAGAAATCGATGTCGGAGCGCTCGACACCCGACTTCTTGATGACGTCGTCGATCACCGGAAGCAGCAGCTCCACCGAGGTGAAACTGCTGCCGATCTCACTCGGGCGTTGCGCGGGGG
>JBMTPW010000162.1:0-4940 GCA_049444115.1 Ilumatobacteraceae bacterium
GATGGATGCGGCTGCCGATCTCGACCGACGTTTTGCTGCCGTTTCGGCCCTTCGCGACGAGGACGTGCACCGAGATCTGGACGAGGCGGCGCGAGCGACGGGTTGCTCGGACGTCGGGATGATCGGCTTCTGCATGGGTGGCATGTATTGCTTCAAGGCATCGACCTTGACGTGCATCGATCGCATCGTGAGCTTCTACGGCATGATCACGTTGCCCGAGGCCTGGCGCGGCGATGGTCACCGCGAACCACTGCACTACCTGCAATCGGGAGGCGCAGACAAGGTGCTGGCCATCATCGGTACCGCCGACACGTGGACTCCTCCCGCCGACGTGGCTGAACTGGCGGCAACGGGAGCAACCGTGGTTCGGTACGAGGGAGCCGAGCACGGATTCGCCCACGATGCCGCGCGTCCGGCACATCGGGCCGATGATGCCGCCGACGCCTTCGCCCGGGCACGGCAATGGCTCACTGTGCCGAGCCGAGAATTACCGGGCGCGTAACTCGAGTCGATCCCGCATGAGGATCCGGTAGCGACGCTCGTGCTGTTCGATCCAACCCAAGCGGATGAAGCTGCTGATGGCCTTGTTGACCCGCTCACGTGATGCGCCCACCATGCCGGCCAATTCTTCCTGAGTCACCGGCAGGACGAATTCGTCGGCACCGGCAGCCAACTCGAGCAACCGTTTGGCGGTGCGACCGGTCACGTCGAGGAAGACCGAATCGGCGAGGGCCCCGTCCATGACGCGCAGGCGTTCGGCGAGCATGCGCACCACACCGCGCAGGATCTTCGGGTTGTTGTCCAGCAACTGTCCGACCGGATCGTAGGGAATTTCCAGAACTTCACTCGGTTCGATTGCTCGAGCCATGGCTGAACGGGGACCGGCATCGAGCAGACCCATCTCGCCGAAAAGATCTCCGGCTTCCATGAGCGCGACCATGCTTTCGCGTTTGTCCACTTCGCTGGCTATGGCAATGGCCACTCGCCCACTCAGCACGACGTACATCGACTCGGCTTCTTCGCCGGCCTCGAACAGGTGATCACCGCGCGACAAGATGCGCTTGCGGCCCTGGCCTGCGATGGCTGCCACCGCCTCGGGTGGAGCTTCACCAAAAAAGTCGGTACGGAGGAGGACGTCTTCGTAGGCCATCGCCAACACACGGTACTACCCTCAACCGTCATGTCCGATGTCCAGAGGTCTCTTCGGGATTCGTCGGTGTGGACCATCGTCGTTGCTGGAGGGTCCGGTCGCCGATTCGGAGCGATGAAGCAGTTCGAGCCATTGGATTCCCGTCGAGTGCTGGATTGGGCCGTCGATACTGCAGCGGTGTGTTCGGCGGGTGTGGTGATCGTGGTCCCCGAGGATGACGTGGCTGACGAGTCCCGCCGTTTCGGCGCCGGGTTTCGAGTGGTGGCCGGTGGCCCCACGCGAACTGCCAGTGTGCGGGCCGGATTGGCGACGGTGCCCGCCGACGCAGGGATCATCGTGGTGCACGATGCGGCCCGGCCCTTCGCCTCGTGCGAGCTCTTCTCGGCGGTGGTCGGTGCCATCGGGCCGGGAGTCGATGGAGCGGTTCCCGGTCTGCCGGTGGTGGACACGGTGAAAGTCATCGAAGTGCGCGCCGTGGCCGACACTGGAACAGTGGTCCCACAGGTGGTGAACACACCCGATCGCGGAACCTTGATCGCTGCCCAGACCCCGCAGGCCTTTGTCGCATCCACATTGCGCGCCGCTCATGACCGAGATCTGGAGGGGACCGATGATGCCTCGTTGGTGGAACTGATCGGCGGTACGGTCGTCGTGGTGCCCGGTGAGATCGACAATCGCAAGATCACATTGCCCGAAGATCTGGACTGGGCGCGTCGTCATGCTTCGCGTCTTGGTGCTCCTGCGCCTGGCACCACGCCCGTCGAGGGCGGTCACTGATGGATGGTGAACGCCAAGGTCCGATCGTCGACGTGCGCGTGGGTCAAGGATTCGACATCCACCGCTTCTCCGATGATCCTGATCGGGTGCTGACCCTTGGCGGTGTGCGGTTCGAAGGCGTGCCGGGTCTCGCCGGACACAGCGATGCCGATGTCATCGCTCATGCTGTGGCTGATGCAATTCTCGGAGCTGCCGGTCTTGGTGACATTGGTGAGCATTATCCCGATACCGATCCGCGCTGGAAGAATGCCGACTCTCTGATGCTGCTTGCGGATGCAGCGTCGAAGGTGCGTGCGCAAGGCTGGTCGATCGGCAACGTCGATTGCAGTGTGGTGTGCGAGATTCCGAGACTTGCTCCACATCGCAACGAGATGCAGGACAACTTGTCGCGAGTCACCGGAGCACAGGTGACGGTGAAGGGCCGCAGAGCCGAAGGACTGGGTGCGCTCGGTCGACACGAAGGAATCGCCTGTTGGTCGGTGGCCGTGCTCCATCGGCGTGAGGAACGGAGTGACAACTGATGGCTACCCAGAAGCGAAAGGCAGGACCGCCGCCGAAGACCGTGGCAAAACGTGGTGGGCCGCGTCGTCCCGATTCCCGCGGGGCGGGTCGCACCGGCGCAGTGAAGCCGACTGGCGGTAAGGGAGCGCCGAAGAAGTCGGGCAAGCCTGCGGCTGCCAAAGGCGATACCAAGCGGGCCGGACCCATCAAACCCGGTCGGCCTGCCGGACGTGGGGCCGGGCGAGCCGCCGATGATCGCGGTGACGACCTGGGCGGCAAACAGGTGGAAGGTCGTCAAGCGGTGCGCGAGTTGCTCATCGCTGGTCGTCGTCGGGCCTATGAGATCTGGATCGCCGGGGATGTTGATCACAGCGAGGTGATCGACGACATTCGCGAGTTGGCGCGAGCCAATCGTGTGCCAGTGGTCGATGTCAGCCGCAAGAAGTTGGAGTACACGGCGCGGAGCGAAGCACCCCAAGGTGTGTTGGCGCACGCTGCGCCGGTGCCGGCGATTCCGGTCGAGGAACTTCTGAAACGTCGGCCCGGCAAGGTGCCGTTCTTGGTGGCCGTGGATGGAGTCACCGATCCGGGGAATCTGGGCGCGCTGCTGCGGTGTTGTGAAGGGGCGGGTGTACAGGGAGTGATCGTGCCGCGCCACCGCAGTGTGCACATCACCCCGACGGTGACCAAGAGTGCCGTGGGAGCAGTCGAATACGTCCCGATCTCGGTGGTGGGCGGGCTACCGGCGACGCTGGCTCGGATGCATGAAATGGGAATCTGGGTGGTGGGACTCGACGACGCCGCTGACAAGTCGTTGTTCGACATCGGCGACCTGGCCTCGGAAGCGATTTGTCTGGTGCTCGGCGCTGAAGGGGCCGGTCTGTCCCGACTGGTGCGCGAACGTTGCGACCTCATCGTGAGCATCCCGATGAACGGGCGCCTGAGTTCGCTCAATGTGTCGGCAGCCGCGGCTTTGGCGACCTACGAGGTGACCCGACACCGGCGCTAGCCGGCAATCCGAATGTTGCGTCGGCAGCGTCGATCAATGCCGATCCAATCGATCTCATAGCCGGTGGTTCGACGGTCCTGTCAGGATCCGTGTGGTGCGGATCGGTTTTCATCCGTCAGGCGAGCGCCGGGCTCAAGTCAGGAAGTCTTGCTGTACTTCCTGCCGGTGAATCGAGCGGTACGAAGAAGGCCGCCTCCGCGTCGGCGCCACGCGCGATCAGAACTACCGGGAGTTCGACCGCAGTGAGATGACCGCGCAGGTGATCTGTGCTCGTCGTGTGCTTCCGTGACATCTGGAACCGAGGGCCGCCCCGAGTATCGTGAGGAGTCCGCAATCGCCGGGTTAGCTCAGTGGTAGAGCAACCGCCTTGTAAGCGGTAGGTCGTGGGTTCAATCCCCACACCCGGCTCAAAGCAACAATTGGCGAACCCGAGCCACCAACACATCGAGAGCCGCGTGGTTGTGACCTCCTTCGGGGAAGATCACGTCGGCATGTCGTTTGCTGGGTTCGATGAACTGTTCGTGACTCGGGCGCACCGTGGTCATGTACTGATGCAGGATGCTGTCGTAGCTGCGACCTCGCTCCGTCACATCGCGTTGCAGGCGCCGAGTCAGACGGATGTCGGCATCGGTATCGACGAACACTTTCAAATCGAAGAGTTGGCGCAGATTCGGATCGAAGAGGGCCAGGATCCCCTCGAAAACGATGACCGGTGCCGGGTTGACCCACTGCACATCGGCTGAACGATCGTGCATGGCGTAGTCGTACACCGGGATCGGCACGGCTTCACCGGCTAGCAGACTGGCCAACTGTGATGTCATCAACTGCCAGTCGAAGGCATCGGGATGATCGTAGTTCGCCGCAGCCCGCTCCTCGAGGGGCTGATGCGAACGCTCGACGTAGTACGCGTCTTGTTTGATCAGCGCCAGTTGGTCTGCCCCGATGGTGTCGGTGAGTCGTTCGGCGATGGTGGTCTTCCCCGAACACGTGCCTCCGGCAACTCCGATCACGAATGGACGATGCAGCCCGGATCCGCTGGCCGGGGTTGCCGATGGCGATGCATTGCGACGGTTGCGATCCGCCGGGCTCATGACTCAACAATACTCACCGACGTCGATTTCTCTCCGAGCGATCGACCCACATGGGGTGCTTGTAATGATCGTGGTGAGCGGGCAGGCTTGACCAATGCCCCTCTCCGAACGTGAACGAGCCATCCTCGACTTCGAACGGGGCTGGTGGACCGAAGACGGGGTGAAGGACCTGCTGCTGCGCGAGCGGTTCAACTGTTCGGCCGACGACTATTACGGCGAACTGAACCAGCTCCTGGACCGTCCAGAAGCCCTGGAATACGACCCCTTGGTGGTCCGTCGCCTTCAGCGAGCCCGTGAACGCCGCCGTCGCCTGCGTCTGGATAGCGTGTCGGAGACCGGAGGTTTGCAGGCATGAGCAGAGAGAATCTTCCGCCCTCAGGCACTCGTCCCAGGGGCGCACCAGCCGGTGGTG
>JBMTPW010000163.1:0-4940 GCA_049444115.1 Ilumatobacteraceae bacterium
CACCGCGCACCTCGTGCTGCTGATCTTGCTCGCGGTACCGCCGGCGAGCGTTCCTTCGCGCACGAACGAACGACCGCTTTCATCCCAATGAATCGGGTCATGAGCGACGCTCCCGCGCCGACCAGCCACCTCGAAACCATCACCGATCTCCACACCCTTGACCGCTTGGATGCTCATCACCGCTCGGGCCAACAGCGCGTCGATCTTGCGATCCCAATGCACGTGACTGCCGAGGCCGATCGGCACACCGAAGCCCAGCACTTCCACGATCCCCCCGAGCGAATCACCGTCCTTGGCCACCGCCTCGATCTCGGCCACCATGCGTGCTTCGGCCGCAGAATCGAAGCATCTCACCGAGGACGCGTCCACGGCCTCGAGATCCGTTGGACCGGGTCGCCGATCGCATTCGGCGCGCACCGAACCCATTTGGATGACGTGGGACACGATTTCGGTTCCGATGGTGCGCAGGAGCGCTTTGGCCAGAGCTCCACCGGCGACGCGGGCCGCGGTCTCCCGGGCGCTTGCTCGCTCCAGGACGTCGCGCGCGTCCGTGAACCCGTACTTCTGCATTCCCGCCAGATCGGCATGACCCGGACGGACGCGGGTCAACGGGCTTTCCGTGCGCCCGGGTGCCGGATCCATTTCACGATGCCATTTGTCGGAGCGGAACCACTCCGAATTCTTGATCTCGATGGCCACCGGCGAGCCCAGTGTTCGGCCATGTCGCACACCACCGATGAGGGTCACCTCATCGGCTTCGAACCGCTGCCGGGGTCCGCGCCCGTATCCGAGCCGACGACGTGCCAATTCGGCCTGGATGTCCTCCACGGTCACTGCGAGTCCGGCCGGCAGCCCTTCGACCACGACCACCAAGGCCTGGCCATGGGATTCTCCAGCAGTCAGGAAACGCAACATCGCTGCAAAGGCTACCGGGGGCTCATCGCCCTCCTGGGGAGGCCAGAGCAGCGGTGGCGGCCACGGTCATCGCCCCCACATCGGGGAAATGACCGGTCCAGATCTCCTGCTGCAGTGCCGCCTGATGAATCAGCATGCCGAGGCCGTTCACCGTCGTACAGCCACGCTCGGCCGCGGCGCGCAAGAGCCCGGTCTCGATCGGGTGGTACACCAGATCCACGACCACCTGTTGCGGGGTCAGCAGATCCACGTCGATGGGAGACCCCGACGGATCGTCGGCCGGCTTGTTCATTCCCACACTGGTCGCGTTGATGACGAGATCGGCCCCCGACACGACATCGGCCACCGCACCTCGATCATCGGCGACGACGGCATCGCACCGCTCGGCATCGAGATCCGCGGCAATCCGCGCCGATGACCACGTGCGATTCACGATGACCACGCGCCCGGCTTCGCGACGCAGAAGAGCGTCCACCACCGATCGAGCCGCTCCCCCAGCACCGAGGATCACGATTCGTCGCCCGGCAACGTCGATTCCAACCGTCTGCAACGAGGACAGCAGACCGTCGCCATCGGTGCTGTCCCCGCGGATTCTCCCATCTGGTTCGAGCGTCAAGGTGTTGACACTGGCCAGACGAGCAGACGAAGGAGACACGACGTCGGCCAGTCGCGCCATGTCGGTCTTGTGAGGCATGGTCACGCTCAAACCGCGGATTCCGAACGTACGCATCGCCTCCAAGGCATCGCCGGCGCGATCCGGCGCGACGTCGAAAGCGACATAAGCCCAGTCGAGTCCGAGTGACGCGAATCCGGCGTTGTGGATGACCGGCGACAAACTGTGGCTCACCGGATGGCCGATCACCCCAGCGACCGCTGTTCGTCCGCTGATCTGCATGAGCCGACCGTAGGTCACAGCACCCCGGCGGCGATGGCTTTTTGAATGTTCGCCTCGTGTTGTTCGAGGGTCACGGCGAAATCATGACGGCCGTTCTTGTCGGCCAGCACGTAGTAGAGGTACAGGCACGGCGTGCCTTGGGGAATCCCCTCGCACAGCGGATCACCCGACAACGGATTCGCCGCAGGTGCGAGCGCAGCAGCGATCGATGCCCGTCCGGGATTGGCGATCGGAGTGGGTGGAAGTCCCTTGTACAGATAGGTGTTGTAGGGCGTGTCGATCTCGCGCAATTCGCTGAACGGACGGCTGCGATCCTGGCGGTAGTACAAGGTGGCGTCCACCTGGAGAGGCATGTCGAGGAACAGCCGGTTGTAGATCACCCGGGCGATCTTGGCGCGATCCTCCTCCACCTTGGCCTCGCGTTCGATGATCGAAGCCACGATCAAGACCTGATAGGGCGAGTAACCAACCAGGTTCTGGGAATCGTCCAAACCTTCTTGGCGACCCACGCGTTCCATGAGCCGCACCATCCGTTGCACCACCTGGGCGGCAGTTTCGTCGCCGGCTACGAAATACGTGTCCGGGAAGAGCAGACCTTCCAGAGTCGCGACTGCTTCGGGCTGGTAAGCCGATCGAACGACCGACGCGACCTCGGGCCGTCCGCCGGCCTTCTCGACGAATTCCGCAGCGGTGATCGAGTTCGAGGTCTCGGCCAATCGCGCTCCCATCTGGTCCACGGTGAAGCCTTCGGGAAACGTGACCCTGGTCAGGGTTTCATTCGGCGGGGTTCGCAAGACCCGAAGGATGTTCCCCATGTGGTCGCGTCCGCGCAGTGTGTAGAGGCCCGGCACGACCTCGAGCCCACCTTCTTGTTCGACGTAGCGCCGGAAGACTCCATCGTGCACGACGACGCCGCTTTGTTCCAGTCGACGACTGATCGTTTCGAGATCATCTTCGGCGGTCACGGTGAAAACCGTCGCCGTCGCAGCGATACCGGGGGGATTGATCTGGCGCAGATACCAGTACATGTACGCGCCGTATCCGACCACCGCGACGGTGACGCCCACCAACACCAGTCGGATGGCCCAGGTGATGGCCCGACGCAGGCGCGGATCACCCACGACGACTGCTGGCAGGACTTGATACGGGTCCTGCTCGCTTCCGGAATCGTCGTTGGCACCAGACATGTCAGGTTTCGGAAGCCCGACTTCCGCGACGATCGAGCCAGGTTTGCAACAACACTGCAGCCGCGACCTTGTCCACGTATCGGCGACGCTCCGAGGCACTGATGTCGGCCTCACGCAGGACACGATCGGCGGTCACCGTCGTCAAGCGCTCATCGAACATTTCAACCGGCACGGTGAGCACCGTAGCGAGTCGACGGGCTTCGGCGGTGGCGGCCTTGGCGGCAATCGAACGAACACCGGACATGGTGAGCGGCAGACCGACCACCACGATCTCCACTTCTTCATCGGCCACGATCTTGGCGATGCGTTGATGATCGAACCGCACCGATCGAGCTCGTTCGAGAACTGAATGCGGTGAGGCGATGGTGCCCGTGAAGTCGCTGATGGCGATACCGATTCTCTTGGCACCCAGGTCGATTCCCATGGCCCGCATCAGGTTCGGGCGGCCTCCCGGGCGAGACGGAGGGCCTCGTCGAGACCTTCAGGTCGTTTTCCTCCCGCAGTGGCGACATCTCCCTTGCCGCCTCCGCCGCCGCCCACGGCCCGCGCCGCGTCCTTGATCAGATCACCAGCGACACGCCCGGTTGCCGGATCCACGGCCGCCACCAACGACACGCCACCCGATGGTGTCACTCCACCCAGCACCACGGTGTGCACACCGTTTCGCCCGCGCACGGCAAGCGCCAGAGAACGCAGATCATTGGGTTCGAGATCGTCGACGCGCGTCACGACCACGCCGTCCTCGACAGCGTCAGCCAGCTCTCCCGCCCGCTCCGTGGCCGCCTTGGTGCGCAACTTCTTCACCTCGTCCTGGAGAACCTTGGCTTCATCGAGCTTGCGCTGCAGACCCGACACCACATCATCTGGGTGTGCGCCGACCAAGCGGGCGACTTCACCGAGCGTTTGGCGATCGCGTTGCAGAACCTGCAAGGTGCGGTCCCCGGCCACGGCTTCGACGCGCCGCAAATTGGCTCCGATCGATCCCTCCGAGAGGATCTTGATCAATCCGATGTCCCCGGTGGCCGAGACATGGGTGCCTCCACAGAATTCGATGGACGGGCCGGCGGTCAGCACCCGCACACGTTCTCCGTACTTGTCGCCGAAGAAGGCGATGGCCCCCAATTCGAGGGCTTCCTCCTTGGATGTCTCGATCGAGCCCACTGCGGAATTGCCCAAGGTCTGGGCGTTCGCCAGATTCTCGATGCGCATGAGTTCCTCGGGAGTGACCGCTTCGTAATGGCTGAAGTCGAAGCGGAGCCGTTCCTCGTTGACCAGGGAGCCGGCTTGCTTGACGTGCTCGCCCAGGACTTCCCGCAACGCCCAATGAAGGATGTGGGTCGCAGTGTGATGGCGCCGGATGGATGTTCGTCGCCGTCCGTCCACGACTGCCCGCACGGTCTCACCCGTGGTCACGGTTCCGGTCAGGATCCGGCAAGTGTGGCGGCGCAATCCGGGAAGAGCGAAGGTGGTGTCGATCACGATCAATTCACCGTTGTCGCCCACGATTGTTCCCGTGTCACCCACCTGTCCGCCGCTTTCGGCGTAGAAGGGGGTGCGATCGAGAAATATGTCCAGGACGTCGTCGTCTCCGGGCACGATCGCCAGAACTCGTCCTTCGCTCTCTTCGGTCTCGTATCCACAGAAGTCAGTGAGGCCGAAGCTCTCCAGGATTTCCTGGTACGTCTGGTGCCGAGAGGCGTCCACGTCACCACCCTTGCGGGCTGCCTTGGCCCGCTGGCGCTGCTGATCCATTTCCTCCTGGAATCCCTGGAGGTCGACGGTCATCTCCCGCTCAGCCATGATTTCCTCGGTCACCTCGAGCGGGAAGCCGTAGGTGTCGTGGAGCAGGAACGCCGTCGATCCCGACAACTGCTTGCTTGACGACATCGTGCGATCGATTTCTTCTTCCAGGATGTGGAGTCCGGTCTTCAAGGTCTGCCGGA
>JBMTPW010000164.1:0-4931 GCA_049444115.1 Ilumatobacteraceae bacterium
TCATGGCCTGGATGCGCGAGACCGGATTCGATCACGCCAAGGTGAACGTGAACGGTGGGGCCATTGCCCTTGGTCATCCGCTCGGAGCGACCGGCGCACGGCTGATGACCACGCTTCTCCACGAACTGGAGCGAACTGGCGGTCGTTATGGATTGCAGACCATGTGCGAAGGCGGCGGTCAGGCCAACGTGACCATTATCGAAAGGCTGTGACGCGGCGAGCGCGCCACAGCAATCGAAAGGCTGTGACGCGGCGAGCGCGCCACAGCAATCGAAAGGCCGTGACGCGTTAGCTGTCGAAGCCCAGGCCGAGCCGGTCCATGGAGCGCAACCACAGATTCCGACGGCCGGTCCTGTCCTCTTGATCAAGACTCCAGCGAGTGGCCTGGATACCGAGGAACTTGAAGGGTTCGGGTGGGAAGGGTGTGGGCTTCTTGCGCACGAAGTCCGTTTCGGTGGCTCGCGAACGTCGGCCATCGAGGAGATCCAACATGACCTCGGCTCCGAAGCGCGAGGCCGCGGAACCGAGACCGGTGTACCCGAGGGCGTAACCGACACGGCCGTTCATGGCCTGGCCCCAGAACACGCAATAGCGAGAACACGTGTCGATCGCCCCACCCCACATGTGCGAGAAGCGGACGTCGTCCAATTGCGGGAAGGTCTTGAAGAAGTGTGAGCTCAGCTTGGCCCAGCTCTCGGGCCGCGATTCCAGTTCCGACGACACCCGTCCTCCGAAGAAGTAGATGGCGTCGTACCCACCCCACAGGATTCGATTGTCTTCAGTGAGTCGGTAGTAGTGGAACTGATTCGGAATGTCGGAGAGTCCTTGGCGGTTCTGCCAGCCGATGCGATCCAGTTGTTCCGACGTCAGTGGCTCGGTGACCATGCAGTAGTCGTAGACCGGCACGATGTAGTTGTTGAGCCGTTTCAGAAGTGGTTTGAAGGCGTTGGTGGCCAGGGCCACCTTGCCGGCGCGAACTCGACCGAGGGACGTATGAATGAGAACGCCGACTCCATCGCGTTCCATCGAAGTGGCCTTGGTGTCCTCGTAGATGCGCACACCCAGCTCGCCGGCGGCCTGTTTCAGACCCCAGGCCAGACGCGCCGGATCAACCAGAGCGGCGCGATCGTGGAGCCACAGTCCACCGGTGTAGGTGGGGGACTTCACCTGACTCTGCATGTACTCACGATCGAGCCAGGTCACCTTCTGACCCAGTGACCGCAGCTGTTGGTAGTCCTCGCGCAATTCGTCGAGGTAACTCGCGGGATGGGCATCGGTGGCCACGTCGATGACACCGGTGCGCTCGTAATCGCAGTCGATGCCGTAGCGCTTGATGGCGTCTTCGATCTCGTTCAGATTGGCCACGCCCAATTCCTCGAGGAGGGCGATTTCCTCGGGAAAGCGTTTCTGGCCGTTGGCGATGCCATGGGTGAGCGAGGCATCCATGAAGCCACCGTTTCGGCCACTGGCTCCGGACCCGATTTCATGGGCTTCGATCAGAACGATGTCCCGGGACGGGTCGCGCTCTTTGGCAATGATGGCCGTCCACAAGCCGGTGTAGCCACCACCCACGATGCAGAGGTCGCAGGTTTCGGTGCGCACCAACGTGGGGTTGGAGAGAGGTTCGTCGGCATCCTCGTACCAGTACGGGTAGGGATCGGCGTCGGCGATGGCTTCGAGGCTGCGTGCGTCGTACTCGGTTTGGTCACCAGAGGTGCTCACGGGAATCACTCCTGATCGGCGAGGTTAGCCCGCTCCGGGTCATGTCGTCAGGTCACGTCGCCGTTCCCAGCGGTTCCAGAACCAGAAGGCGCCGAACACGTAGAGCCAACCGATGAGCACGTCGATCACGTAGTGCTCGGCGAAATAGACGAGCGTCAATCCCATCGCCACCGGAAAGACGCCCAGTGGAACGCGCACCCAGCGATGTCGTATCCGGGGCCAGAGGAACATCACCATGAAGAGGGCGAAAGCGGCGTGCAGGGATGGAACCGCCGCGGTGGGATTGGCCCATTGCTGACCGCGCAGGATGACGCTGTTGACGGTGTCGAGTCCGAGCCAGTTCCAGCCGCGGCCGGTCGTGCGCTGCAACGGTTCGAGGATGCGGTAGGGGAACTTGGTGCTGGCGGCCATCCAGGGGGGAGCGGTGGGCAAGAGGACGTAGGTGAGCACGCCGGCGAAGAGCACCGTGGCGAAGCGTCGGATGTAGCGGATCCACTCGGTGCGTTCGGTGACCCAGAAGTAGACCGACAGGGCGACTGGGAAGATGAAGTGCGTGAAGTACACCAACGAGCCGGCGACGTCGAACCACTGCAGATTGCTCCGCCAGAATCGCTCCTGGATCCAGACGTTCGGATCGGTACCGAAAAAGAGCAGACGATCCAGATTCCGGGGCAATTCCACCTGGAGGGGAAAGCCGATGGAATCGGCGATGCCCCGGCTGTAGTCGTAGGAGAGCCACATCACCGCGTACAAGGTGAGATCGCCGACCATCGTCAACTGCTGATCCGACGGCTTTCCGATCGAGCCGATGACGAAGGCCACCGCCACCCAAGCCAGCACGGCCAAACGGGCCACGGGAAGTCCGTTGTTGGCGAAGGACCAGACGAAGACCAGTCCATAGATGATGAACAGCCCGAATCGGATCGATCGAAGGCTGGGGCGCGCAACCACGGGAGATCGTCGATCGGGCGTCAGCGCAGGCACGACGGCCCGGCGACAACGGAACTCAGGCGCTGGCTTCTTCCAAGGCTCGGCGAACCAAGACTTTGGCCAAGTGCGTGCGGTACTCGACACTGGCATTGTTGTCGGCCGACGGTTCGGCATCGGCTGCAGCCAGCTCGGCGGCATCGGCAATGGATGCTCCACCGGCCAGGGCACTCGACACTTGGGACGCCAGGATCGGAGTTTGACCCATGTTCACGAGTGCCACTCCCGCAGAACCGTTCTTGCGCCAAGCGGCTACTCCGACGATGGCCCAGTCCTGGGCACGCCGATTGAACTTCTGGAAACTCCAGCCAGCACCGTTCATCTTGGGCACCTTGATCTCGGTGAGCATCTCGTCGGCCTCGAGGGCCGATTCGAGAAAACCGCGGTAGAAGTCGGTGGCGGCGATTTCGCGTGTGCCACCAGGACCTTGCACCACATACGTGGCGCCGAGGGCGAGCGTGGTGGCCGGGAGGTCCGAGGCCGGATCGGCGTGGGCGATGGAACCGCCGATGGTGCCACGGTGACGTACCTGCGGATCGCCCACGTGACCGGCGGCATGGGCCAGCAGGGGTGCGTGCTGTGCGAGCACCGGGGACTTCTCCACGTCCATGTGGCGAGTCAAGGCGCCAATGGCGATGTGATCACCGGCGTCCTTGATGTAGGACAGGTCCTTGATCCGTCCGATGTCCACCAACACCGACGGTTGCGCCAAGCGGAGTTTCATCAGGGGAAGGAGGCTGTGGCCACCGGCGAGGAACTTGGCATCGGAACCATGCTCACCGATGAGGGAGATGGCTTCGGCGGCCGAACCGGCCCGGACGTAATCGAATGCTGCGGGAATCACGGCGGGTCCTCACTTACCTGCTGCGGCCAGTACGGCCTTGACGATGTTGTGGTAACCGGTGCAACGACACAGGTTGCCCTCGAGTCCGAGGCGCACGTCCTCTTCGGTGGGGTTGGGGATCTCCTTCAGGAGACTGGTGGCGGCCATCACCATGCCGGGCGTGCAATATCCGCACTGCAGACCATGGTTCTCCATGAAGGACTGTTGCATCGGGTGCAGCGTTCCGTCGGATCCGGCCAGACCTTCGATGGTGGTGATCGTGGCACCATCGGCTTGGGCCGCCAGCATGGTGCAACTCTTCACGGCCTCGCCGTCCACGTGCAGACTGCATGCTCCGCACGAGGATGTGTCGCAGCCGATATTGGTGCCGGTCAGACCGAGCACTTCACGGACGTAGTGCACGAGCAACGTGCGTGGCTCCACCTCGCTCGTGTGCTGCTTTCCGTTCACGGTGACCCGAATTTCCACGGTGCTACCCCCTTCAAAGTCCGACACGGACGACCGGTGGTCGTGTGCGGAAACCCCATTCTGTCCGATGGCGGTGGAACCGCTGGTACCGGACCATTCCTACCGTAGACGGCTGATGAGGTTCCGAGGAAGTGCGGACGCACCGAGAACCCCCGGTCCGTAGAAAGCCGCGGCCAGGGCTTCGGCTCCGTCCACGAGGCGCGGACCGGGACGGACCATGACGGCGTCGGCGTCGATGGCCCAAACCCGGGCCCGCTCGGGCAGCCGGTCGAGTATGGAACGCCCTTGGGATTCGGCTCCCGGCAAGCCGTATCCGCATGGTGACACCACGATGTCATCGGGATCGGCGGCACGGATCTCGTCCCAGGTCGTGGGAACGGACTTCTGGCCGGGCCGCGCCAACACCGGCAGACCTCCGGCGGCTGCCACGACGTCGGGAACCCAATGCCCACCGACGAAGGGTGGGTCGGTCCACTCCAGTACGAAGACCTGCGGTGCCGGAGTGTCCAGATGTCGGCGCGCGCTGGTGACCGCCTCGTGGAGGCGCACCAGACGCGACCGCAACTGAGAGGTCAGTTCCCGACCTCGGTCCGGAACCCCGGCGGCGTCGGCCACGGTCTGCACCGAGTCGATGACCTCGTCCAGAGTCTGCGGGTCGATCTGCAGAACCTCGGCTCGACACCCCAACTTGGCGACGGCCTCGTCCACGTTGCCGCTGGAGACCGCACAGACCCGACACAGATCCTGACTGAGGATGAGATCCGGATCGCAGCGGGCCAAGGCTTCCTCGTCGAGGGTGTAGAGGTCGTCCCCGGCGGCCACACGAGCGCGAACCAATTCGTCGATTTCGATCGGATCAAGATGTGCGGTCTCCATCCCGCCCACCACGATGGCCCGGCCCTGTCGCGCC
>JBMTPW010000165.1:0-4915 GCA_049444115.1 Ilumatobacteraceae bacterium
AAATTTCCCAGCACCATGAATCTGGACCTGGTGGCCCGGCGCTGGCAGCGCACGCGTCAAGGTGCCGATGAACGCGTCCTGCGCGACTCACTCGATGCCATGTGCAGCGGAGGCATGTACGACCACCTTGGAGGCGGGTTCGCCCGATATTCGGTGGACGAGAAATGGTTGGTGCCCCACTTCGAAAAGATGCTCTACGACCAAGCACTTCTCCTCCGCGTCTACACCCATGCCTGGCAACTGCTCGGCTCGTCCACCTGGAAGATCGTGGTCGAGCAGACCATCGACTACCTGGCCCGAGACCTGCGCCATCCAGACGGTGGCTTCTACAGCGCCGAGGACGCCGACTCTCTCGACGACGCCGGACATTCCCACGAAGGAGCTTTCTACACCTGGACTCCAGCGGAGATCGCCCAGGTTCTTCCCGCGGACCTGGCCGACGAGTTCTGCGACTGGTTCGACATCTCTCCTCAGGGGAATTTCGAGGGGCGCAGCATTCCGACCCGTCACCGCCACCGCGGTCGGCTGGCACGAACCCCACGGCTCGAATCGGCCTGCCAATCGGTGCTCGCGGCGCGCTTGGAACGGCCGCGACCCGGACTCGATTCCAAGGTCGTCCTCGAGTGGAATGCGCTGGCGATCACGGCTCTCACCGAAGCAGGACGGGCCTTCGACCGGCCCGACTGGATCCAACTCGCCGAGCGATGCGGAGAGTTCCTCTGTGCGGCCATGCAATCCTCCGATGGATCCTGGTTCCGCACCTGGCAAGCCGAGGGCACTCCCCCGGCCCGTCACCATGCCGTGGCAGCCGACCTCGCCGCGCTGATCGACGCCTTCACCCGTCTGGCCGAATCAACGGGGCGGGCCGTGTGGGTCGAGCGGGCCATTCGAGTCGCCGATCACCTGGTGGCCAACTACGAGGACTCCGATCGGGGCGGATTCTTCACGGTGTCGGCGATTGCCGAACCACTGGTGGTGCGCCAAAAGGATCTCATGGACAACGCCACTCCGTCGGCCAACTCGTCGGCAGCAGTGGCCCTGCTGAGACTGGGCACATTGCTTGATCGTCGCGACTACATCGACAAGGCGCACGGTACTCTCCGCCTCTTGGTGCGAATCATGGAGGCAGCCCCGTCGGCCGCTGGACAGTCCTTGGCCGCTCTCGACATGGTTCTCGATGGCATCACCGAGGTGGTCTTGGTGGGCGACGTGCCCGAACTCGCCGAAGTCGTGGATCGAATCTGGTTGCCCCGCGCCGTGGTCGCCCGCGGCGAACCCTATGTGAGTCCCCTCTGGGAGCACCGCAGTCCAGGATTGGCCTACGTCTGCCGCGACTACACATGTTCGGCTCCCACCGCCGATGGCACCACCTTGCGGGGGCTCCTCGGTTAGGGTCCCGTTCACGTTCGACGTACTAGGAGATGAACATGAACACCCCACACTCTCGAATCCTGATGGCCCTGGCCTCCGGCTCCCTCCTGCTGGTGTCCTGCGGCGGTGACGATCCCGTGGCCTCTGGTGACCAGTCGAACATGAGCGAGGTGTCGGTGGCGCTCGAGAATCTGGATGAGACCGCCGCTCTGGCCGGCGTTCCTGAAGAGTGCCTGTCGATCTCGATGGCCATGATGACGGCGATGGGTGCAGCCGGGGCCACGGCGACCGATGCCGAGGCACTGGCCGGAGTACCCGCCGCCTTCGAGGCGATTCGCGGCAAAGCCCCCGAGGAGCTGCGCGGAGACATCGACACCGTCAAAGCCGGTTTCGTCGAGTACCTGGCGATTCTCGAACGCTATGGCTACGACTACACGGCGATGATCGCCGATGCTGGCGCAGTGGAAGAGATGTCCGGGGTCATGTCGAGCGAGGAGTTCATGGCCGCCAACGAACGGGTCAGCACCTGGCTCGACGAACTCTGCAACGGTCAATAGTCGCCGACCGTTCCATCGACGTACGCAACAACCGTCTCCATGACGGTCTCGCCGACGGTCTCGCCGTCGGATCGACCGTGATCCGATTCGCCCTCGGGGCTATTTTCCGCTGCGCTCCAGGATGTGAACGCCGCAGGCCGAGCCGAGTCCGATGACGTGGGCCAAACCGACCTTGGCTCCTTCGATCTGACGGTCCCCTGCTTCGTGACGCAGGTGGTGGCAGACCTCCCAGATATTGGCGATGCCGGTGGCGGCAATGGGGTGGCCCTTGGACTGCAAGCCTCCGGAGACGTTCACCGGGGTGCTCCCGTCGCGCCAAGGGGCGCCACTCATGAAGAAGTCCACTGCACCACCTTCGGGACAGAGCATCAAGTTGTCGTAATGGACCAACTCGGCCGTGGCGAAACAGTCGTGGAGTTCCACCAGATCCAGATCGCTCGGTGACACGCCGGCAGTTTCATAGGCGAGACGGGCAGCATTGCGCGTGAGGGTGTTCACATCGGGCAACACCTGACAGGACTCCTGGTAGGGGTCGGTGGTGAGGACCGATGCCGACACCTTGATGGCTCGTCGTTGCTGCTCCGAACTCAGGGTCTTCAGAACTTCGCCCGTGGTCACCACCGCAGCGGCCGCTCCGTCGCAGTTGGCCGAACACATCGGACGGGTGTTGGGATAGGCGATCATCATGTCGTTCATGATCTCGTCCAGGGTGAACTTCTTCTGATACGCAGCGAGCGGATTCAACGTGGAGTGAGCGTGGTTCTTCTCCGAAATCCGGGCGAACAACTCGAAGGACACTCCGCCATATTTGTGGCCGTACTCCATGCCGACTTGGGCGAAGGTGCCCGGCATGGTGTCAGTTCCGATGCGCCCATCGGTCGGAGCGACGGAGCCGAAGCGGCCCTTGGGCTCCCACTTGCTGCCATCCTTCTTCGCCGTGCCTCCACCTCCGAGCAGACCCGCTCCGGCCAACTTCTCGGCACCGACGGCGAGTCCCATCCGAACCTCACCGGACTTCACGGCCATGATCGCCGTTCGTAGGGCAGTGGCGCCGGTGGCACAGGCGTTGGCCACGTTGTAGACCGGGATTCCCGTCTGGCCGATCTGCTTCTGCAGCATCTGACCGAACCCGGCACCAGCCCCCATCAGGTTGCCGGCCGCCAGGACGCCGATGTCGTTCATGGTCACCCCGGCGTCGGAGAGTGCGGCCATGGCCGCCTCCGCCCCGAGGTCCACGATGTCCTTGTCGGCATGCTTGCCGAACTTGGTCATGGCGATTCCCAAGATCCAGATGTCGTCGTTGGCCATGTCTCGTCCTGCTCTTTCCTCGTGTTCCGGTTTCTGTTCCTGTTATGCGGGTTCGAAGCCGAATCCGATGGCTTCCGTTCCCTCGTCGTCCACGCCCAAACTGTAGGTGGTCAGCCGAACCTTCATGCCCAACGTCACGGCTTCAGGGGTGGGATCCACGTTGATCACATTGCCGCGAACGCTGGTGCCACCGCAGTCGACGATGCCAGCGACGAAAGGCACCGGTACCCCGGGAGCGGCGAAGGCCACGATGGTGAAGGCCTTGAGTACTCCCTCGGTGGCGATCGGAACCTTGGTGAACGAGGTTCCGAAACACTTGGCGCAGGCATTGCGCCGATCGAAGAATCGGGCCTTGCACGCGGTGCATTCATTGGCCACGAGGTGCGGCTGGTCGCCCAATTGCAGATAATCGACATGAGGGATCTGTGTCACCATCGCGCACTCCATTTGCTGAGGATCGTCATCGCTTCGACTCCAGATTGACAGATGAGAGCGAGTTCGACCACATCGGCTCACCATCGCCCGGCGTGCACGTGGTCGGCCGAGGGCTGTCGTCGGCGGCTGGTCGGCGAGCCGCTCACCCGATCCTCGGGGGACCTGTACCCGATCGCCACGGCCCCGATGCAGAAGACCGAATCCGGAATTCCCAGTTCCCGCAGGTACCGGGCCTGGTTCTCGAAGAGTCCGAACAAGAGCGCACCCCAGCGACGCTCCTCGACGAGGAGAAGCAGGTTCTCGGCGACCATGGCCGCATCGGTGAGCCAATAGGGAATGGTCCAGGCATCGGCTTCTCCCAGACCGAGTCCGGCTTTGTCGGCCTCGGAATAGCGGTCGAGGTAGGCCTGCCGATCTCCACACACCAACACCACGGCCGTGGCTCCGAGCACTCCCGGTGCACGCTTCTCGAACCACTCCGCGGCACCACTCCGCGACCAGAAATCCGTCAGGTCCCCCTCGGTCATGAGCACCAGATGCGTGCCCTGTGAAAAGCCCGCCGACGGAGCACGCAAAGCCTCGGCACAAAGAACGCGAACCTCGTCGGATGGCGGACCGCCTGAGAAGACGCGGGTCATGCGTCGACTCCGCAGCAATCGTGTCAGAACTGATGACGTCTCCGGAGAGACCTCGCCGACCGGTCTTTCAGCGTCGGCCAAGTTTCACGAGACTTTCGGCCATGGTCCACCCGTGCACGATCAACGAACCGCCGGTCTCGTCCTTCACTGCGGAGAACAATTCCGCCACCTCGGATTTCACCTTGTCGGGTTTGGTCGACTCGTGATCGAGGAAACCGGAGCGACCCTTCTTCGTCACCACGAACGACTTCTCGTCGTACGCGGCATCCACCCCGAAACGTCGGGCCAACCGCCGACCCCAGGCTCTCTCCTCTCCGACGGCCTTGTGTCCCGGACGGGGAATGAGCTCGGTCAACGACTTGAACGCCTCCAACCCGTCGGGACTCACGAAACGACTACCCACGACCACGTCTTCGTCGGGGAACGCCATGAGCGCCCGATGGAATGCCTCAGCCATGAGACCTTTGAGAACCTGATCCCGTTTCGAGGTCCGCCTCACGCTCATCAGTCCGAGCAACACACAAGGCGTTCCTCCGATGCGCTCGAGAGTGGAGAAGGTGAAACCCTGCAACTTTCCGCCCTCGAAGGCGGTCGTGCACAGGACCC
>JBMTPW010000166.1:0-4880 GCA_049444115.1 Ilumatobacteraceae bacterium
GCCATGGCGTAGGCCGGCATACCGAGAGATCCCACAGCGGCTGCCGAGGAGGTGATGAGCACACGGCCGTACTGCTGGGCGCGCATGTGCGGCCAGGCAGCCCGGCACATGAGGTAGGTGCCCACCATGTGCGTCGACACGATGGTGGCGACTTGGGCGGCGGTGGTGTCTTCGATGGTGCCGGTTGGTCCGCCGCGGCCGGCATTGTTCACCAGGGCGTCGAGACGACCGAAGGCAGCGAGCGCGTGTCGCACGATGGAATCCGCTCCGTCCACCACCGAATGGGTGTCGGCAATGGCCCGTCCACCGGTGGCGACGATGTCGGCGGCGGTGTTCTCGGCGTGATCGGCAGAAACGTCATTGACCACCACGGCCGCACCGCGCGCTGCGAGGTACAACGCATGTTCGCGTCCCAGACCCCGACCGGCACCGGTCACGATGGCCACTCGGTCGTCGAAGCGCATGTCCTTTCCCATGCGCTCACCGTAGTGGTCGGGTCGTACAGTTCTCGGCGTGGCTACCACCGTGCCTCGGCGAGCAATCATGATCACTGGAGCCAGTCGGGGCATCGGGCGTGCCATCGCTCTGGAACTCGCCGCTGCCGGACACGATCTGGTGCTCACCGCCCGTTCGGTGTCGGGTGGGGCGCGCTTCGATGGAACCTCGCGGACCGATCCTTTGGCCGGGATGGCCTTGTCCGGTTCGCTGGAGGACGTCGCCACCAGCTGCCGAGCCTTGGGCAGTCGTGTCGCGACCGTGGCTCTCGATCTCACCGATGCCGACAGCGTGGCCGCAGCCGCCGACGACGCGCTGCGTCACTTTCCGGTCATCGACACGTTGATCTCGAATGCCATCTATCAAGGTCCGGGAGTGAACGATCTGGTTGACGATCTCTCCCTCGATCTATTGCGTCGGGTGATCGAAGCAGATGCCGTGGCGCCCTTGATTCTGTTGCAGCGCTTCCTCGCCGGCATGGCCGCCAGTGGTCGAGGTGTCTTCATCCATCTCACCTCGGGTGCGGCGTCGTTGGATCCGAAGGCTCCCGCCGGTGCAGGTGGATGGGGTTTGGCCTATGCCATGGCCAAAGGCGCCGCTCATCGCATCGCTGGTGTCCTCCAAGCCGAATACCGTGATCGAGGTCTGCGTGCCTACAGCTTGAATCCCGGCCATGTACTCACCGAAGTCATGGAGCAAAGAGCGATTCTCGCCGGACGCGAGCCCACCGGTGGGCGACCCGAAGACGTGGCCTGGGCCGCAGCGTGGTTGGTGGCCGGTGATGACCAAGCCGTGGCCTTGGCCGGTGGAGAAGTGGTCAGCCGCGACATTCTGCGTCGTTGGCGCGACGCCTGAGCCGATCAGTTGCTGCGCACGGCAAGGATCGCCTCGCGCAACAAGGCGTCGTGAGTGTCTTCGGGCGGCGGAGCGATCAGAACGCCATCGGCCAACCCCCCGAACCAATCGTTCGCGACCCTTGGAAGTTGGTCGTAGGTGGCTTGCGGAAGCAACGTGTCCAGGACCTCGTTCGTGACCAACATCGAGAGGTCGTTCCAGCGCTGCTCGCGAATGAGTGCCCGTAACCGACCCGCAAGATCGGCCCACCCGAACAACTCGAGGGTGCGTTCATAGGCCGGTGTGGAATAGAGAAAGGCCAGGAGCCGTCGGTTGTGTTCACGTCGTTCGGCGAGATCGGCTTCCGTGACACCCAGAATCCACTGGGTTCCCACGACCACTTCGATATCCGAGCGTCGTCGACCAGTTGACGCCGCTCCAACTTCCAATCCAGGCAGACAAAGATCGCGTAGATAGCGCGGATGGCTGTTGGTGGGATGGGTCACGAAACCGTCGGCCAGGCGTCCGGCGAGTTCGACCAATTTCTTGTTCACACCGCCCATCCAGATGGCCGGCCGAGTCACGCCGGCGGGAAGTGGATCGGGAGTGAAGTTCGGCGTGAGCAGATCGATGGTGTAGTGCTCGCTATGGAAGTCGAGTTTCTCCACACCGTCGAAAGCCCGCCACGCGGCTCGGACGGCGCCGATGTGGTCGCGCAGGCGACCTGTCGGATCGTCGAAAGCAGCCCCGAAGCGCCGCTCGATATGCGGTCGGATCTGAGTTCCGAGGCCGAGTTGGAATCGTCCATCGGAGAGTGCCGCCAGATCCCAGGCGCTGTAGGCCACGGCCATCGGACTGCGCACCAAGGCGAGGGCCACACTGGTGCGCACGGTGAGGGTCTTCGTGGCTTGGAGAGCGGCCATCGACACCAGGAAGGGATCGTGCACGGTTTCGGCGATGTGCAACCCGTCGTATCCGAGTTCCTCGACGCGACGGGCATGGGTCGGGACGTCGCGGATGGCCAGCCGAGGATCCATCCCGGCATAGACCCGCATCAGGGTCCCCCGGGTGGAGCAAAACGTTTCTGCGCCCAAGCACGCGCTGCGGCATTCTCCTGCGCATAGGCGTCGTCGCTGTCGCCGAATGGTGCCACCGCGTCGTAGACCCGTCTGATTTCGGTGATGGCCTCGCCGTGGTTGCCGGCCACCGACGCCGCCAACTCGAGTGCGCGCGTCATCAGGTGCTCGTGCGCCACGACCTCGGTGACCAGACCCCAGTCTCGGGCGGTGGTGGCATCGATCTTCTCCGCGGTCAGGCTCATGCGACGCGCGCGGCCGGTGCCGATGAGTCGCGGCAGCGCGATGGTCAGACCCCAGCCCGGCACCATGCCCACCTTGGCGTGGGTATCGGCGAAGACGGCACGTTCCGATGCAATGAGGAAGTCACATGCCAGCGCGATTTCCAAGCCACCGGTGATCGCCGCACCGTTGACGGCCCCGATGATGGGAACGCGAGTCGGGGGCAGAGGACCCCAGTAGCCCGGATGTACATTGGTCCCGCGCTTCTTGCCGCCGCCGACATCGCGTAGATCGAAACCGGCGCAGAAGGCTGGGTCGGCCCCGGTGAGCACGATCACTCGTACATCGGCCTCGGCATCGCAGGCGGCGATGGCTTTCGGGAGGGCCGCTGCAAGAGCGGCATCGATGGCGTTGCGGGCCTCGGGACGATTCAATGTCACCACGGCCACGTGGCCGGTCTCCACGGGGTAACGGGATACGAGGACCACTTCGTCGCTGCTCACCATCTGACAGAGTGTCAGATACCGGATGGTTCCGTGAACATGGGAGCATCGACAGAAAGGGAAACCGATGAAGTTCTGGTGCGCCACGGCGTTCATGCAGACCAAACAACTGGTGCACATCGCCCAGTTGTTGGACGAGGCCGGATACCACGGACTCATGGTCAGCGACCATCTGGTGTATCCGAAGAACTTGCAGTCGAAGTACCCGTATTCACCGCATCCCGACGGTCGGCCCATTTGGGAACCCGAAACGGCCTGGCCCGATCCCTGGGTTCTCATCGGGGCCATGTCGAGTGTGACCCGGAACTTGAACTTCACCACCAACATCTACGTGGCCGGTCATCGCCCGCTTCTGCAATTGGCCAAGGAGATCGCGACCGCCTCGGTCCTGAGTGACGGTCGAGTGGCTCTGGGAGCCGGCGCCGGCTGGATGAAAGAAGAATTCGACTTGCAGGGGCAGGACTTCTCCAACCGTGGCAAGCGGCTCACCGAAATGATCGAGGCCTTGCGCGCTCTTTGGCAGGGTGGCTGGGTCGAATTCCATGGCACCTACTACGACGTGCCGGCGGTGACCATGGAACCGCACCCGCCGCAAACGGTGCCCATCTATGTTGGAGGTCATACTGATGCGGCATTGAGGCGCGCCGCGAAGGTGGGGGACGGTTGGATCGGAAACGCCTATCCCTGGGAGGAAGCAGACCATCACATCGGTCGCTTGAAGGAGTACTTGCGCGAATACGGACGTGAGCACGACGACTTCGAGATCATCTGTGGTCTCTATGCCATGCCCTCGGCCGATCTCTACAAACGGGCCGAAGAGGAATTGGGGATGACCGGAACCTTGTGCATGCCCTGGGCGCTCGGGAATCCGTCGGTGGGGGATCATGCCGGGCTCGCCGAAATGGCCGCGGCCTACAAACCCTTCATCGACGACTTCGCCACGAACGTCGTCCGCAAATGCCAGTGACGCAATAGCTCAGTCGGGCCGGACAGCTCCGACGGTCAGCCGGGCCAGACGATCGACTGCATCTCGGTGTAGCAGTGCAGGCCGAAGTCACCGCCGTCGCGCCCCACGCCACTCATCTTGAACCCTCCGAAGGGAGCTTCATGATTGCGCTGCGCGGTATTGATCCCCACGTTGCCGCTGCGCAACTGTCGGGCCACGCGATAGGCCCTGTCGGAATCCTGCGAGAACACGTAGTCGTAGAGTCCGAACTCGCTGCCGTTGGCGATAGCGATGCCTTCGTCCTCGTCGTCGAAGGGCACGACCACGACGACGGGTCCGAAGATTTCTTCACGCACCGGGGTCATGGTGGGTGAGCAGTTGGCGAGCAGCGTCGGCGCCACGTAGTAGCCGCGCTCCATGTGCGACGGTCGACGTCCGTCCACCACGATCTCGGCACCTTCGTTGGCACCAGAAGCGATGTAGTGCTCGATGCGGGAGCGCTGAGCCGCGGAGATGACCGGCCCGACGATGGAGTCGGTGGCCGTCGGATCGCCGACCTTCAGATGTGGGGCCACTCCGGCCAATGTGGACACGAACTCGTCGTAGCGGCTCCGATGCACGATGGCTCGGGTGGGCGCAGTACAGATCTGTCCGCTGTGGAAGGCCCACACGCTCTGCACGGCGCCGATGGCCTTGGCCAGATCGGCATCCTCGAGGACGAGACCCGCTCCTTTGCCGCCAAGTTCCAGCAGCTGTCGCTTCATGGTGGCGGCTCCGGCTTCCATGATGCGTACGCCAACGGCA
>JBMTPW010000167.1:0-4879 GCA_049444115.1 Ilumatobacteraceae bacterium
CTCGCGCTCTGCTTGGGCCGCGGCAGCCTGGGAGCGAGCGGCGGCCTGGCTGGCGGCGAATTCGGCTTTTTCGACTTCGGTACGCTCGGGAGTTCCCGGGCTGCGCTTCGAAGCGATGAAGCGACCTTCGATCACCGCTTCGGCGATGACCTTGGACATCAATTCGTTGGCGCGGATCGCGTCATCGTTGCCCGGGATCGGGTAGTCGATGAGATCCGGATCGACATTGGTGTCGACGATGGCCACGACCGGGATGCCCAACTTGTTGGCTTCGGTCACGCCGATGTGCTCTTTCTTGGTGTCGATGACGAAGACGGCATCGGGCCGCTTGGTCATCGCACGGATTCCGCTGAGGTTCTTCTGCAACTTTGCCAATTCGCGCGACTTGAGCAGGGCTTCCTTCTTCGGCATCAAGTCGAATTCACCCGAGCGCTGCATCTGCTCGAGTTCGAGCATCTTCTGGACGCGCTTGTGGATGGTTTCGAAGTTGGTGAGCATGCCACCCAACCACCGTTCGTTGATGTACGGCATACCGCACTTGTCGGCGAACCCGGAGATCGGATCCTGGGCCTGCTGCTTGGTGCCGATGAAGAGGATGGTTCCTCCGCCAGCCACGAGATCCCTCACGAAGGCGTAAGCGGTCTCGATGCGCTCCAAGGTCTGCTGGAGATCGATGATGTAGATGTCGTTGCGCTCACCGAAGATGAACCGTCTCATCTTGGGGTTCCAACGACGGGTCTGGTGGCCGAAGTGAACTCGGGCTTCCAGCAACTGACGCATGGTGACGATGGCCATGACTTGTCCTTCCTGACTGCGGTTACGGGCACGCGTCCACGCGTGGCTGGAACCACGACCGCAGGACGGGACGAATGCTGATTGTCGGACCCGAGGATGAACGAGTCCGAACGGACGGTCCACTTCAGGCCTGCGCCAGGCTAGCGGACGGGCCCGAGGTCGGCACCGCCGCTCAACCTTCGATGGCAGCCGAAACCGGTCCGGGCGACGCGACGAGGGGGGTCGGCCGGACCCGGATCGGCCAATGGAACGAGCCGCGCCCGGACCCGCCGCCGGGCCAGATAAGGCTCCGGATCGAGATACGTGTCCGGACCCGAGGGCGATCGCCGGCGCATACTCAACCCGATGGGACCGGCGGCCACTCCGATGACCTGACCGGCCTCGATCGATGCCCCCTCCGCCAGAGTCGGATGAGCCCGAGTCTTGTCAAATAGCCGGAATCGGTCCGGCCGGTTCGGTGGACCCGGGTTCACGCCTCCCACCGTGACCAGAAGTGAGGTATCGACTGCGGAGACCACCGTGACATATCCCGAGCCGACCACCACCCCGCTGAAGTGGATCCGACCAGTCACTGCGGATCGGACCAGGTCACCTGCAACTGCGGCGAAACCGAGCGTGCGACGACCGGCGCAGTACGGGCACGTTGGTTCCACGAATCGTGCGCCGAGCGGTGCGTCCACCGGCGCTCTCAGACAATCTCCGAGAACACTCGCAACTGCCTGGGGTGGGCGGGACGCCCGCGCATTGTCGTTGGTGTTCGACGAATCGAACGGTGCGAGTGCGGCCGGGGGCAGGACGAACATCAACGAGAGTCCGAGGGTTCTCCGCACACAGCACTGTGCGCGTGATCGGCTCCGAACGGCGATGGATGTCAGAGGATGTCAGATGCCGGCGGCCGACAGCTGGGAGCGCAACATGATGATGGCCTTCGAGTGGATCTGCGACACCCGACTTTCGGTGACCCCGAGAACGGACCCGATTTCGGCCAAGGTCATGCCTTCGTCGTAGTACAGGGCCACGACGGTTCTTTCCCGCTCGGGAAGATTCCGAACCTCCTGTCGCATGACCTGGCGGAGTTCACGGTCCTCGACGACGGCATCGGGACCATCGTCACCGGAAGGTGGCAACTGGCGCGGCTCACCTTCCACCGGTCCGGACACGACGTGGTCGAGAGGGCCGACGTTGGCCACGGCGATCATTCCCAACCAGCGCTGCAATTCGTCGTTGTCGATGCCGAGTTCCGCACACAACTCGTCGTCGGTCGGGCTGCGCTTCAGGGCATGACTCAACGTGGCCATGGCGTTCTCGATCTGCCGGGAACGCGACCGCACCGAACGGGGCACCCAATCCAGCGCTCGCAAACCGTCGAGCATGGCTCCCTTGATGCGCGGAACGGCGAAGGTCTCGAACTTGAAACCCAATTCCGGCTTGAATCGGTCGACGGCATCCATCAGGCCGAAGATTCCCGTGCCGATCAACTCCCCGGTGTCCGTTCCGGCCGGCAGACCAGCCGCCACTCGACCCGCAACGAACTTCACCAACGGCGAGTAGTGCACGATCAACTGCTCACGGGCCGCCCCGTCACGATGTTCGGTCCAGCGCGACCAGGCGCGCTCGATCGCCGGTACCGGACGTTCGGGGGTGGCGACGCTGGCAACCATGTCGGATCAATTATCGGTGAAATCTGATCGTCGGTCGCTCATCGTCGCATCGGTCACGTTCGGGCTCAGGCCCGAGGGTGGGTGTTCGAATACACGAACCGTAGACGCTCCTTGCTCACATGGGTGTATCGCTGGGTGGTCACCACGTCGCTGTGACCGAGAAGTTCCTGAACCGAGCGCAGATCGGCACCTCCATCGAGCAGGTGTGTCGCGTAGGTGTGCCGCAGGGCATGAGGATGGGTCGGGTTCTCGGCTCGTTCGTCCAGAATCCGTCGGACGTCGCGGGTGCCCAGACGCCGTCCATGGGCATTGAGGAAGAGCGCTGCACCCGATTGGTCTCCGGCCACCTCGCGTCGTGCAGTCAGCCAAACCCGCAGAGTCTCCACTCCGGCGAGGGACATCGGCACCCGTCGTTCCTTCCCGCCTTTGCCCCAGACCGTCACCAAGTGACGCCGCAGATCGATGCGGTCCACATCGATCCCGCATAGTTCACTGACTCGCAACCCGCTGCCGTAGAGCATTTCGAGAATCGCGTCGTCCCGTCGACGCCTCCAATCGGGTTCGTCATCTCGCTCGTGATCGGGCTCCAGGATGTGACGAAGTTCTTCGCCATCGAGGACCCGGGGCAGCCGACCTTCGCCACTCGGTGAGCGAAGCGTGGTCGCCGGGTCGGTGTCGATCAAACCGGTGCGACGCGCCCAAGAAAAGTAGCGGCGTATGGCCGAAGCCTTGCGGGCCACGGTGCGCTTGGCGTACTGGCGCGTATTCAGGAAAGCGAGGTATCGGCGCAGGCCGAGGCGATCGATCGACCGGGGGCCCTCGAGCCCACCACGGCTGCACCATTCCACGAAGTCCACGAGATCACGCCGGTACGCGGCAGTGGTGTTGGCCGATGCTGCCGTGAGCGATGCGATCCAACCAGTGATGTCCCACTCGTCGACTAGATCGTCGGAGGTGGCTTCGACGCGTCGGGGCACGAAGGCACAGTACCGACCACCCGAGCGTCGTTCAGTCCAGGGGGCCGTCGAGGCGCTCGAACCATCCATCGGTACAGGAGATCCAACCGTGTGCGTGCAAGTGGCCGAGCGACACCGCTACTCGTGCCAGCCCCAATCCGGAGCTGGTCGCATCTCTGGCCACGAGATCGTCCAAGGTCACGGGTTCGGTATCGAAGAGCGCCAATACTTCGGCGTCGGCGCCGAGCGGAAGCGGTCGAAGTTCTGCGAAAGGGAGACGCCGTCGGGTGTCGAGTGCCAGAGCCGCGAGCACGTCGTCGGGACAGACCGCCACCAGTGCACCATCGCGCAGGAGAAGATTGGTGCCCTCCGATGCCGGCGTCGACGTCGATCCAGGCACGGCCATGACGGTCACGCCCCGTCGCAAGGCATGCCGAACGGTGATCATCGATCCTCCGTCGATCCTGGATTCCACCACCACGAGGACTTCGCTCAGAGCGGCGATGACGCGGTTGCGCCAGGGAAAGCGGTACGACACCGGTGCCGTACCCGGTGGCGCTTCGCTCAGCAGCAGGCCGTCACGGGCGACTCGTTCCCACAGCGCTGCGTGTTCCGGGGGATAGACCACATCGAGGCCGCTGGCGACTACCGCAATCGGTCGACCTCGATGATCTTTCGGGTCCTCATCCGACAATGCACCACGATGAGCACTGGCATCGATACCACGGGCCAGCCCGGAGACGACGCCGACGCCGTTCTCGGCCAGCATTCGACCGAAGGCGAAAGCTGTCGACCGCCCGTAGCTGGTTGCATGGCGCGTACCGACGATCCCCACCCGGCGATTGCCCAGACTGTCGAGTGAACCGCGCACGAAGAGAAGTGCCGGGGCCGAGGGGTCCGTGGCCAAGTGAGGCGGATAATCCTCGTCGCCAAGCATGACGACCTTCGCCGATGGCGTTTCCTCCGCGGCGACCGGCGGTTCCGGCGCCAACGTCCCGCTCGACTGCAACATCCGCTCGAGATGTTCGCGCCACAGTGAATGCAGAACACGACCGGTGTGGTCGGCCACGTCATGAGCACGACTTCGAGGCCCGCTCATCCGATTCGACCTCACCGTCATCTGCAGGAGAGTGCGCACCATCGTGGGCGCGTCGGTGGACCAATTGCTCGCGAGGAGGAGACGTTCGACCTGCAGCGGACGGCCCGACTTCAAGAGGATCCGCAATCGAGTCGGACTCATGGCCGGTAGCGAAGCCAAACGAATGGCCGCGGCGCGCTCCTCACCCGTCAGCGACACGACGACTCCCGATCGGTGCTCGCAAGGCCAGTGCCGTGGCGATGTCGCCTTCCTCGACACGATCGATTCGGCCGCGTCGGTCGGCCAGGGTGCGAGCCACGCGCCGGACACGGTGAAGGCCGCGCCCCCTCAGACGCCCGGCCTCCAATTCCCGGCGCAACAGATCCCGG
>JBMTPW010000168.1:0-4861 GCA_049444115.1 Ilumatobacteraceae bacterium
GCAGATCGAGGGTGGCGTTCTCCAACTTGAGACCGACTTCTTCGCTGATGACCTGTCCACCGGAGAGGATGGCGATGTCCTGCAGCATGGCCTTGCGACGCTCACCGAAACCGGGGGCCTTCACGGCCACGGACTTGAAGGTGCCGCGGATCTTGTTCACGACCAGCGTGGCGAGAGCCTCGCCCTCCACGTCCTCGGCGATGATCACCAGAGGCTTGCCGCTCTGCATGACCTTCTCGAGCACGGGCAACATGTCGCGCACCGAGGAGATCTTCGAGGACACGAGCAACAGGTAGGCGTCGTCGAGGACGGCTTCCATGCGCTCGGGATCGGTCACGAAGTAGGGCGAGATGTAGCCCTTGTCGAAACGCATACCCTCGACGAGGTCCATCTCCATCCCGAAGGTCTGGCTCTCTTCGACAGTGATGACCCCGTCCTTGCCCACCTTGTCGATGGCATCGGAGATCATCGAGCCGATCTCGGTGTCGGCCGCCGAGATGGAGGCCACTTGTGCAATCTGGTCCTTGTTGTCGACTTCCTTGGCCAAGCTCTTGATGGAGGCAACGGCAGCCTCGACGGCGGCCTCGATGCCCTTCTTCAGGCTCATCGGGTTGGCGCCGGCGGCAACGTTGCGCAAACCTTCGCGCACCATGGCCCAGGCGAGCACCGTAGCGGTGGTGGTTCCGTCACCGGCGACGTCGTCGGTCTTCTTGGCAACTTCCTTCACCAGTTCGGCGCCGATCTTCTCATAGGGATCCTCGAGCTCGATCTCCTTGGCGATCGAGACACCGTCGTTGGTGATGGTGGGGGCGCCCCACTTCTTCTCGAGAACGACGTTGCGGCCCTTGGGTCCAAGGGTGACGCGCACGGCGTCGGCCAACTTGTTCATACCCGCTTCGAGGCCGCGACGAGCCTGTTCGTCGAAAGCAATCATCTTCGCCATGGGTGGGTCTCCTTCGTGACTTTGCGTTCAGAATGGACTCGTTCGCACTCCTGGCGAACGAGTGCTAGCACTCTAGAGGGGGGAGTGCTAAGCGACAACCAGCCCCACCCCCTGAACCACTTGGGCGCGAAAAGGTGCCAAAACGCGTCACTTTCGCCCCCAATGAATCTCCTTTTCGCCATCTCATGGCCCGCAGTGGGGCCCTAACTTGGGGCCATGACCCCCGTCCCCACGTCGCCGTCGACTGCGGGCGGTTCCCGTCCCCCGATCCCATCCCGGCGGGTCCTGGTGGTGGGTGGCGGGGTCTCAGGTTTGGCCGCAGCCCTGAAACTTGGTCGCCTGGGGCACGAGGTGGTGGTGATCGAACGCGACGACACCCCCATGCCCGACAGTCCAGATGCCGCCTTCGACTGGGACCGGCGCGGCGCGCCCCAGGTGCGCCACAGCCATGCCTTCTTGGCCCGACTGCGCAACCTGCTCAAGACCCACGAGCCCGATGTCCTGGCGAGCCTCTTCGAAGCCGGAGCCAGTGAAATCCGATTCGGTGAGGATCTTCCGCCCACCATCACCAACTTCGAACCACGCGATGATGACGACGAATTGGTGATGCTGGCCTGCCGACGCACGACCTTCGAGTGGGTTCTACGACGGGCCGCTCTCGACGAAGGACGGGTCTCGTTCAGAGTTGGCGTGGGGGTCAGCGGCCTCCTCGCCGACATGACGCGTCCCATTCCACGCGTGAGGGGTGTGCAACTGGAAGATGGCTCGGTGATCGAGGGTGATCTCGTCGTGGTGGCCGGGGGTCGGCGTTCGACTCTCCCCGATTGGTTGACCGATCTCGGTGTCGGTCCGGTGCCCGAAGAGGTGGAGGACACGGGCATCGTCTATGCCTCGCGGTTCTATCGTTTGAAGACCGGTCAGAGCTACCCGCCACGCAGCGGGCCGATCGGTGGCGATCTTGGCTACGTGAAGTACGGAATCTTCGTTGGAGACAACGACACGTTTTCGGTCACGCTGGCGACACCGACCGACGATCAGGAACTCCGTCAGCGACTCAGTGATCCGGTGACTTTCGATGATGCCGCCCGCAACCTGGTGGCCACCGCACCGTGGATGGACGGACGTGCCGAGCCGATCACCGATGGCGTGCACGTCATGGCCGGCCTCCTCAACCGCTTCAGGCAATACGTCGTGGATGGTCAGCCAGTGGTGCTGGGCATGTTGCCGGTCGGCGACGCGGTCATTTGCACCAATCCGCTCTACGGGCGTGGCTGCAGTATCGGGTATTGGGGTGCCCATCTGATGGCCGAGGTGCTGACTGCTCACCCGGAAGATTGGGACGATCAGTCGCTGCTCACCATCGCTGTCGAGTACGACGCAGCCATGCGGCGCGACATCCTGCCTTGGTACACGGCCGGCGTGCAGCAGGATGCCGAAGCACGACGCGTGGCGCGGGCCATGTTGAACGGCGAAGACCCCGATGGCGACGGCAACGATCCGCGCACCATGATGCGCTCGGTGTTGCGCGAAGGGTTGCTTCCGGCCTTGCGTTCCGATGCCGTGGTGTTGCGCGCCTTCTTCCGCAATTTCAATCTGTTGAATGAACCCGATGCACTTCTGAAAGATCCAGAAGTGTCGAACCGCGTGTTCGCCATCTGGCAAGACCGCGAAAATCGGCCACCAGAAATTCCGTTGGGACCCAAACGTCGTCAGGACTTCCTCGCCACCATCTCCTGATGCCGTTGGGCGCGAAAAGGTGCCAAAATCTGTCGTTTTCGCCCCCATTGCGGTACCGCATGCCAAAACCCGCTCAATTCAATGGGGCGGAAAGTGACGCGAAATGGCACCTTTTCGCGCCCAAGGGGTTTAGGAGGCGCCGCCGGCAACCGCAGGGATGATGCTCACGGTCTCACCATCCGGAACCGGAGTGTCCAACCCCTTCAGGTATCGCACATCATCGTCGGCCACGAAAAGATTCACGAACCGGCGCAATCCTCCCTGATCGTCGAACAAGCGATCGCGAAATCCCGGATGGGCGGATTCCAAGTTGGCCAGCACCTCACCCAAAGTTTCACCGTTCACCTGCACGGTCGAATTGCCGCCCGAGAGCGGACGCAAGGTCGTCGGAATGCGAACGGTTACGGCCATGTCGAAACCCTACCCAGGCACTCATGAATATCCCAACTGGGCGTGATCACCGAATCACTCGCCTGCGTCGGCACGCCAGACTGTCGAGATGCACGTGGTGGCCGCGGTCGACAAGTTCAAGGGCACCGCGACTGCCGCACAGGTCGCCCGCAGCATCGGGCACGCATGTTGGGAACTCGGCTTCGATTGCGACGAAATCGCTCTCGCCGACGGTGGTGAAGGAACTCTCGAGGTGCTCGGCGGTCCGAACCGAGAATCCACGGTGACCGGACCGCTCGGGGACTCCGTTCAAGCTGCCTGGCGCTTTCACCACGAGACCGCCGTGATCGAGATGGCCCGCGCCTCCGGGCTGTCACTCGTGGGCGGAGCCGAAGGCAACGATCCGATCGCTGCCTCCACCACGGGCGTTGGTGAATTGATCGACCGAGCTCTCGATCTCGGCGCCAAACGCATCATCGTCTGTCTCGGCGGGTCGGCCACCACCGACGGCGGTCTCGGCGCCGTACGCGCCATCCACGCGCCGAACCGACTGCGCGCCGTCGACTTCCTCATCGCCTGTGACGTCACGACGCCATTCCTCGACGCAGCCACCGTGTTCGCACCGCAGAAGGGAGCCTCGCGCAGCCAGGTCAAATTGCTGACCAGTCGGCTCGAGCGCGTCGCCCAGATGTATCGCGAGACCTACGGCGTGGATGTCACCGACTTGGAAGGTGCCGGCGCGGCCGGTGGACTCGCCGGTGGACTGGCGGCTCTCGGCGGCCGCATCGTTCCCGGCTTCGATCTGGTCGCCGATGAAGTGAATCTGTACGACCGTCTGCAGCGAGCCGACTTGGTGATCACCGGCGAGGGTCGTCTCGATGTCACCAGTTACGACGGCAAGGTCGTCGGAAGTGTCATCGAGATGGCTGCGTCGTATGACAAACAGGTGAGTGGAATCTTCGGCGTCGTGGATCTGGACGATCTCGTGGACGCCGCTCTCGCACGACCTGATCCGTGCGTCTCACTGACGGAATTGTTCGGTGAGGACAAGGCGATCAACGAACCCTTGTGGTGCATCGAGAGAGCGACTCTCGACATCGTGCGCTCGGTTCAGTCGAAGTGGTCGTGAGAAACGACGAAACCTCGATCAGTTGATCAGCCCGCAGGAAGAGTCGTCGTGGTGGTGGGAACGGGGGCCGGCAATGCTCCGGGCAAGTTGAGGAGTGCCAGATCCGTGCCGAGCATGACCAACACGACCGCTTCACCCAAGGTTTCACCCTCCACCGGGGGAGGAGAGGCCACGGGAAGAATCTGTACGCCACCCAGGATGTCGGCCACCAACGTGGCTTGCGCCTCGAACCCGGGAACGTAGTAGACGATCGTGGTCGCCTGATCGCCAAAACCCTCGGCGGCGTTGAGGGGCTGAGCCACCACGAATTGCGCGGACTGCAATTTGGTGGTCATGTCGGCCGCTGCTCCGCCCTTACCGGAGGCATTGGCAACCAGAACCTTGAAACTGGAGCGATCCACGGACGTCGCACCAACAGGAAGAGTGGTGGATTCACCAGTTGTCACGGCGGTATCGGTCGGCAATTCCGTACCGGCGTCAAAATCGACACCGGTGCGCTCTCGATTCACATCACGCAAGATCAAAAAGCCCAGCAGGACGGCGATCGCCGCCACGATCACACTCAGCGATGTCGAGATGCTGACACCACCGGCTGGTGCGCCCCTGGGACGAGTGCCTGAGGGCGGAAGATTTTCTCTGCTCATGCCTGCAATCCTCCGGTC
>JBMTPW010000169.1:0-4837 GCA_049444115.1 Ilumatobacteraceae bacterium
TTCGAGTCCCTCTGCGCCCACTGCGGAATGGACGGTGAATCCTCTGTCACCGAAGATTGGGACTTTGGTCCAACGGCTCTGGTAAGGTCTCTCCCCGGTAATCATCGAAGACGTAGAACACCACAGAGAGGGCCATCCCATGAATCGAACTCGGAAGAAGTTCCCACTGACCGTCGGCGCGGTGGCGCTGGTTGCGCTGACCTTGACGGGCTGCGAAGTGAAGGGCTCCGGTCGTTTTGCCGGTATCGGGCCTTTCGAGGGGCAAACGGCCCAGTTCTCGACGGAAACCGAGATCGATCTGACGGGACTCGACCCGAGTTCCATCGATTGGGACGAACTCGAGAGCAAGGGCGAATTCAAGCTCAAGGGTCTTGTCGCGGCGGCTGGCGCTTCCAAGAAGAGTTCGAGTGAGTGGAACATCGAACTGAAGTTCTCACTGGAAAAGCTCCTGAAGAGGATCGACGACTTGGCCATGTTGCCGACGTTGGCAACCTCGGGCGTTTCGGCCGCGGGTGGTGTCTCGGCATTGGGAACCGATCCGCAGTGCGTGGCCTTCCTCGGCGAGTACAAGGGCAAGGGTTTGTGGAGCGGTCCCTCGGTGGCGCATTCGGACTATCGCGACCGTGGAATCGTGCTCGGACTACTGGCTCAAGGTTCACCCATGGTGGCTTCGACATCCGCCGAAGCCGACCTCGAGACGTATCTCTTCATTCTGGCCGTTTCCTATGAATTGATCTGGGAGACGTTCCCGGGATTCACGACGCTCTCTTCTGAGGATCTTCTCTCGGTGTTGAACATGTCGTGGACCGGTGGCTTGAGCGCGGCATCCACGGAGCCGGGGCTCTTCTACTGGTTCGGTGAGGCAACGAAGGCGAAGTTCAAGTTCGACACCCCGATCGGGAGCAGCTGCCTCGGCCTCGAGCCGATGTGAGTTCCCGATAGAGGAGACATCGATCGGCCGGGTTCATCAGTCGCTGGTGGACCCGGCCTTGTTTTCAGGGTTACTCGATTGTTGCCAGAGTTCCCAGGGCGTCGAGTGTCGGTCGCAACCCGATGGCACCACCACTGGAGTCCCGCCGTCCCGGGCGGAGACGTAGCAGGCGCAGACGATTTCGAGGATCCATCGTCCGAATCCGACCCCGCTGGGGGATTCGCCGGCTCGGGTCAGGGACTGGGCCGCTAGTCGAAGTTGGTCCAGATAGCCGAGCTGATCGAGAAGGGGGATCGATCCCCGCAGTGAGGGCAGTGGGACCGGCTCGCCGTTGTGCTCGAGGGTCAGTGTCGGTAGGAGATCGAGGCGTAGGACGGAGTGGTCGTTGGCGACCTGAATGTCCCAGACGGGTGTCTCTGGACCGTCCCAACTGACATCGACCGTCGCCGTCAGTCCGCTGGCGAAGGTCAGATTGGCGCGAGCGACGAGGTCGACCAGTTGGTCCTTGGCGTCGAGGTGCGCTTGCACCCGGACGACTTCGCCCGCACCGCTCGCACGTCCGATGCAGACGGCGAGAGCCAAGGGATGGACGCCGAGATCGAACATGACGCCGCCACCCCATGCGGGATCCAGAAAGCCACCCCAACTCGGTCGGGTCTGCATCGTGCGCAACGACAGATGACTCGGTTCACCGAGATCGGGAACCAACTCCAAGAGGCGTCGCACTGCCGGTGCGAACAGCAGATTCTCGGCGTACAGCACCCGTTCCTCGTGGTGGCCGGCGATCAGAGCCAGGCGATCCGCTTGATCGAGAGTGGTCACGAGTGGTTTTTCCACGATGACCGCCGAACCGCGTTCGAGGGCCAGGACGACGTCCTCGAAGTGGCGGCCCGGGGGAGTGGCCACCACGACGATGTCGGCGTCCGCAGGCAGCCGATCGTAGGGGAGTCCGGTGCATCCCCACTCCTCGGCGCGCGCCAAGGTACGCGCCTCGGAACGCGACGCCACTGCAACCACCTGATAACCGAGTTGCCGGGCCGCCGCCACATGCACTCCTGCGATCATTCCGGCACCGCACAGGGCCAAACGAGGTGTCGTGGTCACAGTGATGTCGTCAGCGACCGTTGAGCGCTGCCACGACCGGAGCGAAGGACTCCACGTCGTCGGCACCGACGATGATGTAACTGAAACCCCACCGGTCACGGCGGGCCTGCAGATCATCGATCAATTTCCCCGGCGGCCCGACGAGGGCGAAGGGTGTGTCCACCACCATGGATGGTTCGACTCCCATCATGGTGGCGATCCCTTCGATCGCTGGCTGAGGATCATCGGTGACGTTCACCAGGAAGGCGCGGACGTTCATCTCGATCGCGCTCATGCGGGATCCGGCGGCCCGGCGCACGATCTCCACCTTCTCGTCCACGGCAGCGGCGGTCATGGTGGAGATCGCCTCGGGACCGATGACTCCGGCCGACATCGCGCCATTGATTCCGATGATGTCGGCTTCTTGCGCCGCGATGGACAGGACGCGTTTGCCACCGCCTCCGATCAGAATCGGCGGGCACGGAGACTGCATCGGTTTGGGCGTGCCGTTGTAGTCGGTGATGGAGTAGTGCTCGCCGGCATGGGAGAAGGGTTCTGGTCCCATGGCCGCTTTGATGATCTGCAAGCCCTCGACGAAGCGATCGATACGCACCTTGGCCGGGTCGTAGGGCATGCCGAGGTGCTCGTAATCGCTGATCATCCATCCGGCGCCGAGACCGATTTCCAGGCGGCCGTCGGAGAGCACATCCATGGTGGCCAACTCCTTGGCCAAGACGGCCGGATGCTTGTAGTCGTTGTCCCACACCAGCGCTCCGATGCGCAACGTGGTGGTGGCATCGGCGGCAGCCATGAGCGCCGGCACCGGGGCCAACTGGTTGTCGTAGTGGTCGGGCATCGTGAGACACGAGTACCCGGCGTCCTCGCACCGCCGTGCCAGATCGATCCAGGCCGTGCGGCTGGCGGCATTTGAGGCTTGGACACCGAAACGGAAGGGATGATGAGCCATTTCCGAACCGTAGTGCGTCGACGTCCTCGGTCTCTCGTCGCCGTCGACCGCTCGCCTGGCACTGACCGCGCCGCGTGTTCGGCGGCCAGTACGGTGGAGGGGTTGTGAGATTCCTCGCCTGGTGGATGCGGCTGTCGATCGTGGTGGTGGCCGGAGCTCTGGTGACGTCCGCGCTCGTCATCGGCGTGGCCCCTCGGCTCTGGAAGATCGCCAACGCTCACGAGGAAACTCCCATCACCCTGCCCGATTGGGAGGGAATCGCGCAGCGCAGTTACGTCTACGACGTTCGGGGCAACGAAATCGCCGCCTACGAACTGGAGAACAGCCAGCCGGTGGCGTTGTCCCAGGTGCCCAAGGATGTGATCGACGCAGTCCTGGCGGTGGAGGACCGGGAGTTCTATCGTCACAAAGGGGTCAATGTGCGAGGGCTGTTCCGGGCCACCTTGTCGAACTTCGAGGGCGGAGCCCGACAGGGGGCCTCGACGATCACCCAGCAAGTCGTGAAGATCGAATACCTCGGTGGACTCGAGCGGGACGGTCGCTACAAGTTGCTGCAGATCGCGTATGCACTTCGCCTCGAGAAGGAGCGCACTAAGGACCAGATCCTCGAGCGGTATCTGAACACGATCTTCTTCGGGAACAACACGTACGGCATCCAGGCCGCGGCCGAGGTCTACTTCGGCAAACGCGTCGAAGACCTCACCCTGGTGGAAGGCACGTTCCTGGCCGGTCTGATTCAGGCTCCGTCCAGCTACGACCCGATTCGCAAGCCCGAGCAGAGCCGACGACGGTTCAGCGAGGTGCTCGATGCCGTCGTGGCCGAAGAATTGATGACTTTGCAAGAGGCCGAAAACCTCCGCAGTTGTCTCCAACCGAGCGACGACGAGGCCGAGAAGGCGCGCTGTGAGGGCAGTTGGCAGATTCCCGAAGTCGTGCGCAGCATCCCGGAAAAGTCCATCGTGCGCACCCACTTCAGCGAGGAAGTGAAGTCCTATCTGCTGAACAAGAGCAACATTCTCGGTGACACGTATCGCGAGCGTTACAACAAGTTGTTCCGTGGGGGATTGCGGATCTACACCACCCTCGATCCGGTGGTGCAAAAGGCTGCCGAAGAAGCCAAGACCGCCAACCTGCCGGTGAACGCCGCTGGAATCGAGGCAGCCGCGGTGACCCTGGATTCAAAGACGGGGGCGGTGCGAGCCATGGTGGGCGGCAAGCCCTTCCTGCCGGGCCGCAACGAAGTGAATTTGGCTTTGGCAACCCGCCAAACCGGGTCGAGTATCAAGATCTTCATCCTGGCCGCGGCCATTCAGGCCGGTGCACAGAACGACGATGTCATCGATGGCACGTTGCCTTGTACTCTCCCCAATCCCGACAACCCCGAGGAGCCCTTCGAGATCACTCAGGGTGTCAGTCGTGCCACGAGCACTCTCGAGGAGATGACCTGGTATTCGATCAACTGCGCCTATGCCCGTCTGTCACAGGTGGTCGGCCTGGATCGGGTCGTGGACACCACGTATCGCATGGCGCGAAATCTCTACCTGCAACCGGGTGCAGCCGAAGGTGGCCGGGAGCCGATCAGGCCGTATGCGTCCTTCGCCACTGGCGCCAATGAGATGAGTCCTCTCGACATGGCGGCCGGAGCCCAGACCCTGGCCAACGACGGCTTGCACAAGGATCCCTATTACATCGATCGCATCGAAGGTCCTGAGGGAATCCTGTACGAGCATCAAGACGAAGGTGTCCAGGTCTTCTCACCCGAAGTGGCTCAGCGGATCACCGGCATCTTGAAGGGTGTGCTCGTGAGCGGAACCGCCCGTCGATCCGCACTCGAAGGGCGGGAGTCCGCCGGCAAG
>JBMTPW010000170.1:0-4775 GCA_049444115.1 Ilumatobacteraceae bacterium
TCGTCCCGCAGCAGCAGTTGGCCGATGGTGCGGTGGACTTCGCCATCTCCTGGGTGCCCAAGGCCCTCGCCAGCCGCGAGGCCGGTGCGAACATCGTGAACATCGCTCAGGTGTTCCAGCGTTCGGGCACTCTGCAGGTGTCGTTCAAGGATTCCGGCATCACCAAGCCGGAGGACTTCGCCGGCAAGAAGATCGGTAACTGGGGCTTCGGCAACGAGTTCGAGATCTTCGCCGCGCTCACCAAGGCTGGTCTCGATCCGGCCGCCGACGTCGAGTTGGTTCAGCAGCAGTTCGACATGGCGGCTCTGCTCGCCGGTGACATCGATGCCGCCGAGGCCATGACCTACAACGAGTACGCCCAGGTTCTGGAGGCCATCAATCCCGACACCGGCGAGTTGTACACACCTGAGGACTTCAATGTCATCAGCTACGAAGAAGAAGGCGTGGGAATGCTGCAGGACGCCATCTGGGCCTCCGGCGAGCGTCTCGCCAGCGATGAGGCCTACAAGGATGTGGCGACCCGTTTCGTGGCCGCGTCCCTCCAGGGTTGGGCCTACTGCCGTGACAACGTGCAGTCCTGTGCCGACATCGTGGTGGCGCGTGGTTCCAAGCTCGGAGCGTCGCATCAGCTGTGGCAGATGAACGAAGTCAACAAGCTCATCTGGCCCGCGCCAGCCGGAGCCGGCGTGATCAGTTCGGATGCCTGGGAGCGGACCGCAACCTTGTCGCAGGAGACCAAGAACCTCGAGGGTTCGACGGTTCTGACCAAGGCTCCCGATGCCGAGGCCTACACCAATGACATCGTCACCGCGGCTCTCGCCATTCTCGAGGCCCTCGGAGTCGACGTCAAGGGTGAGGGCTTCGCACCGATCGAAGTCACCCTCAACGAGGGCGGCGCCTGATCGAGTCGAATCTTCCCTCGGGAAGTCACGATGGGCGGGTCGCTTCGGCGGCCCGCCCATTTCGCGTCCCGGTTCCTCGCCGGTCGACCCGGCGACCGAACCGGGTGTCGTTCGTGATGCTCGCTCCGGTGGTGTTCGTCCTGTTCTGGAGCACCGGCTTCATCATTGCCCGGTACGGCACCCGAGACGCCGGACCGATGACTTTCTTGTTCCTGCGCATGGTGGCGGCCTCGATCATTCTCTGGCCTTTGCCACCGGTGCGCCGTCGTTGTCGCGCCAACAAACCCTGTGGGCCGGGGTCAGTGGATTCGGAATGCACGCCGTGTATCTCGGGGGAGTCTTCATCGCCGCCGATCTGGGTTTGCCCTCCGGATTGTCAGCGCTCATCGCTGGACTGCATCCGGTGGTCACATCGGTTCTGGGTGTCGTGCTGCTCGGGGAATTGCTCCGTCGACGCCAGTGGCTGGGCGTGACCCTCGGTCTCGGTGGGGTGACCATCGTGGTTGTGGAGCGACTCGGTGCCACCGAAATCGACGTTCGGGCTTCGGCCTTGCTGGCCATGGCGGTGTCCGTGTTCGGGATGACTGCTGGCACATTGGTACAACGAGCCCGCGGTCAGTCGATGCCACTCTTGCGGGGAACGGCGGTGCAATATGCGGTGTCGGCAGTCGTTCTCGGAATCGGTTCGATCACCGTCGAAGGATTCGAGGTGGATTTCACCGCTCGACTGGTGTTCTCGCTTCTCTGGGCGATCGTCGTACTGTCACTGGCGGCCATCCTGATCATGCTCTGGCTGCTGCAGCGCCAGGCTGCGGTGAGGGTCAGCAGCCTGTTCTTCTTGACGCCGGCACTATCGGCTGTCGAGGGGGCCATTCTGTTCGGAGAACGGCTGGGTGTCTTGGCCGTGCTGGGACTGGTGGTAGCACTGATCGGCGTGTACCTGACCACGCGGACCGCCGAACCGGCGCCGAGTTAGCCGGTGCAGCGGGCATCCGCGAGCGTCAGCACCTCGTCCAGAATGGCGATTCCCTGGCGGACCTCGTCATCGCTGGTAGTGAGTGGCGGAACCACGTGGATGCGATTGAAGTGCGTGAAAGGCCAGAGATTGCGGGCCTTGCAGGCTCCGATCAGTTCCACCATCGGGGCGTTGGCCTCACCGGCAGCATTGAATGGCACCAACGGTTCGCGCGTGGTGCGGTTCTTCACCAGTTCGATGGCCCAGAAGACTCCGAGACCGCGCACATCTCCGACACTCGGGTGCTTCTGTTTCAACCGCTCCAACTCGGGTCCGATCACATCGCGGCCCAAGTGGCGGGCGTGGTCGATGATGCCCTCTTCCTCGAAGATGTTGATGGAGGCCACGGCCGCCGCACAGGCCAGCGGATGACCGCTGTAGGTGAGCCCGCCCGGGAACTGGCGCTCCTTGAAGGTGTCGGCGATGGTTCGACTGATGACCACGCCACCGAGGGGCACGTAGCCGGAATTCACGCCTTTGGCGAAGCAGATCAGATCCGGGACAACGTCCCAGTTGTCGATGGCGAACCATTCGCCGCAGCGTCCGAAACCGGACATCACTTCATCGGCGATGAAGACGATGCCGAACTCGTCACAGATGGAGCGGACTCCGGCCAGGTAGCCGGGCGGCGGTACCAGAATGCCGTTCGTGCCCACCACCGACTCCAACATGATGGCCGCCACGGTGTTGGGTCCCTCCACCATCAAGGTGTCACGGAGGTGCTGCAGAGCACGGGCAGATTCTTCGATGTCGTCGCTGCTGTGGAAGGCCGAACGGTAGGGATACGGACCCCAGAACTTGACCACGCCCGGGATGCCGGGCTCGCTCGGCCAGCGGCGGGGATCACCGGTGAGTTGGATCGCTCCACCGGTGGCACCGTGGTAGCTGCGGTACGTGGTGAGGATCTTGTGCCGGCCGGTGTGCAGCCGGGCCATGCGGATGGCGTTCTCAGTGGCTTCGGCTCCTCCGTTGGTGAAGAACACCATGTCCAGATCTCCTGGTGAACGCTCGGCGATCAAGCGGGCGGCTTCGCTACGGGCGTCGTTGGCATGGAACGGTGCGATGGTGCACAAGCGGGCGGCCTGCTCTTGGATGGCAGCCACCAACTTCGGGTGCTGATGACCGATGTTCACGTTCACCAGTTGGCTCGAGAAGTCGAGATAACGCTTGCCGTCCTCGTCCCAGATCCAACTGCCCTCGGCGCCGGCCACCACGATGGGATTGATCATTCCCTGAGCCGACCAGGAGTGGAAGACGTGGGCGCGATCGCTCGCCAGGGCGTGAGAGGAACGGGTCTCGAGAGTGGTCATGGCACAAGACTATTCCTCGCCGTGGTCCGGGCACAGACCGCGTCGTCAGAGGTTCGATGGAGAAGTCACCGCGGCTACGGTCGGGACATGGGCGAACGCATTGCATTTCGATCGAATGGCGGAACCTGCGAGGGATATCTCTCCCGGGGCGGTGGTCCGGGGGTCAACGTCATCCAGGAGTGGTGGGGTCTGGTTCCTCATATCGAGAACGTGGCCGACCCCTTCGCCGAGGCCGGCTTCACCGCCCTGGCTCCGGATCTCTATCACGGTGAGTCCTCCAGCGAACCCGACGGCGCCGGAAAGTTGATGATGGGGCTCAATCTGACCGAGGCGGCGAAGGATCTCTCCGGAGCCGTGGACCGGCTGCGGGCCGAAACCGGACGCGAGAACGTGGGTGCCGTTGGCTATTGCATGGGTGGCGGGTTGTCCCTGGTGCTCGCCTGTCGACGTCCTGACGCCGTTGTTGCGGTGGCGCCCTATTACGGAGTGATTCCGTGGCCCACTGCGCAACCGGATTGGTCGAAGTTGGCCGCCACGGTGATCGGGGAATATGCCGAACTCGACGATTTCGCCGGTCCCGATGTGGTGCGGTCTCTCGAGAAGCAACTCCGTGATCTCGGCAAGGAGGCCACCTTGCACATCCACGCGGGATGCCAGCACGGGTTCTTCAACGACACTCGTCCCGAGGTCTACGACGCTCCGGCCGCGCAGGCGGCCTTCGCCCGTACGGTGGAACTGTTCCGAACCACTCTCCTGAGGTGATCAGAGGTCGTCGATGGCCCTCTGGACCGCCAGGACGCGACGGGCATTCTCCACGTGGAGATTCTCGATCATGCGCCCATCGACGGTGATGACGCCGCGCCCCTCGGCTGTGGCTTCTTCGAATGCCGCAATGACGCGCTGGGAGTAGTCAACGTCTTCGGCCGAGGGAGCCCAGACGTCGTTGGCGACGTCCACTTGCGAGGGGTGGATCAGCGTCTTTCCATCGAAGCCCATGGTGGCTCCTTGGACGCATTCGTCGCGGAACGCATCGAGATCTTTCACATCGTTGAAGACACCGTCCAGGATCACCTTGTCGGCTTCGCGTGCTGCCAGGAGTGCCGCAGCCAGATGTGGCAGGAGGGGAGCGCGGCCGCGAACCTGAGTGGCGCGCAATTCTTTGGCCAAGTCGTTGGTGCCCATGACGAGGGCGGCCACCCGTGGATGAGCAGCGATACCCCGCACATCGAAGATCGCCGTCGGCGTTTCGATCATGGCCCAGATCGTGAGCGTCTTCGAAGCTCCGGCCCGATCGAGAGCGGAACTCACGGCATCCACATCGGCGACGGAGTTCACCTTCGGAATGACCACTGCGGCCACACCGGAGGTTGCTGCGGCGGCGATGTCATCGGCACCCCACTTGGTGGCCAACGCATTGCATCGGATGGTGATCTCTCGCCGGCCGTATTCGCCGCTCTTGGCGGCGGCGCCGGCATTGGGCCGGGCGTCCGGGTTGGCATCGGGTGGCACGGCGTCGGCCGATGTGGAAGCGCGGCTCGCCGAGCTCAA
>JBMTPW010000171.1:0-4732 GCA_049444115.1 Ilumatobacteraceae bacterium
CGAACGCCACCCGTTGCCCCGGCGCGGACTGTTGATCGTGGCCGCCATGTTCTTCCTGATGGCCGCCAGCCAGTGCATGTTCGTGACCTTCGGGTCGTGGTTGGCCGACGAGTACGACTTCAGCGACGCCGCCATCGCCGGAGTGGTGTTCGCTCTCGGGGCGTTCGAACTGGTGGCCTCGCTCACCAGTGCCCATCGCACCGACGTGTGGGGCAAGGAACGCAGCACCATGGCCGGGGCCCTGCTCATCGTCCCGAGTGGCTTGTTGTTGGTGATCGCACAACACAATGTGGCCCTGGGTCTGGTGCTGGTGGCGACGTTCCTCCTGGGTTTCGAATTCGCCATCGTGAGCATGCTGCCGATCGGCGCCAACATGATTCCGGGTGCACCGGGTCGCGGCATGGGATTCATGATCGGTGGAGGAACTCTCGGTCGAGCAGCCATGTCGGTAGCGGCCACCGCCGGTTTCGATGCGTACGGTTTCGGGGCACCGGCACTCATCGGGGCCGTCTGCGCCATCGGCACGGTGCTGTGCGTTCTCGTCTACGCCAGGATGAGCGCGCGCGTCCACACGACGATCCAGGTGACCTGAGGCCGGTTTCTAGCCGCGATATCTGTTCGTGATCGGTAGGCGGCGGTCCTTGCCGAAGGCCTTCTCGGTGACGCGCACCCCCGGAGGACACTGGCGCCGCTTGTATTCGTTCAGATCCACGAGGCGCGCGATCCGACGCACGATGTCGGCCGGATGACCGAGCTCGATGATCTCGGTCGCCGTGCGATCGTGTTCCACGTACAGCGCCAGGATCGGATCCAGGACGTCATAAGGCGGCAAGCTCTGATCGTCGCGTTGATCGGGGCGCAGTTCCGCCGACGGGGGTTTGGTCAGGACGCTCTCGGGAATGATGGTGGTCCCGGACCGCTGATTCACGTGGCGACTGAGGGCGTAGACGTCGGTCTTCAGCACGTCCTTGATCACCGCATAGCCACCGACCGAGTCACCGTAGATCGTGAAATAGCCGACGGCCATCTCGCTCTTGTTACCGGTGGTCAGCACCATCCAGCCGAATTTGTTGGAGAGCGCCATCAGGGTCTGCCCACGGCAGCGGCTCTGCAGGTTCTCCTCGGTGAGATCGGCCGGACGACCGGCGAAGCTCGGGGACAGCATCTCGAGGTACGCCGAGAAGGCCGGTTCGATGGAGATGGTCCGACAGTCGATTCCGAGAGCCTGGGCCAAGGCATACGCATCGGTGATCGATCCTTCCGAGGAATACCGCGAGGGCATGGCCACACCGTGCACGTGATCCACTCCGAGGGCATCCACCGCCACTGCGGCCACCAATGACGAGTCGATACCTCCGGAGAGTCCGATGACCACATCGGTGAATCCGTTCTTGTGGACGTAATCCCGCGTGCCGAGCACCAGCGCTGTATACAACTCGTCCAGATCGTCTCGATGCGGCGTGATCACGGCGGGCACGACACCTGTGGTCGACGCTGAAGATCGGGTCGACGTGTCCGGGATCGTGTCGGAGTTCGCCGTGACCGGCACGATGCCGAGACTCACCGAGGCGGCATCGCGCTGGCTGGGTGCTCCTTCGATGACCACGTCCAGGATCTCCAGACCCTCGGCGAATTGTGGCAGGCGGGTGATCACCTTCCCCTGAGCGTCCACCACCATCGACGCACCATCGAAGACCAACTCGTCCTGACCACCGACCTGATTCACGTACACGATCGGACACGACGTCTCGCGGGCCCGTGTGGTCAGCATCTCTTCGCGTTCACGCACCTTGCCGCGGTGATACGGCGACCCATTGATGTTGACGTTGATCTGCGCACCGCCACGAGCGAGTTGTGCCACCGGACCGTCGGCGTACCAGATGTCCTCGCAGATGGACAACCCGACGCGCACTCCGGCGATGCCGTAGAGCACGTGATCGCCGTGACCCGGTTCGAAGGTGCGCTCCTCGTCGAAGACGTCATAGTTGGGCAACAGTCGTTTGTGATAGATCCCATGAATCAGGCCGTTGGCGCACACTGCCGCGGCATTGTGAAGAATCGCCCGAGCTCCATGATGCTGAGCGGAAACTTCATTCGAGTCATCGGAATCGGTCCCGCCGTCGACGAAACCGATGACCGCCACGCACCGACCGGTCCTCGCTGCCAGTTCATCGAGGATCGTGCGGTTGTCCCGAACGAAACCCGGCTTGAGCACCAGATCCTCGGGTGGATACCCGGTGATCGACAGTTCTCCGAACACCACGAGATCGCAGCCAGCGGCCGCCGCTCGTTCGTACGCCGACCAGATGGCATCCCGATTCCCCTCGAGGTCCCCAACCACCGGATTCAGCTGGGCCAGCCCGAGCCGAAGGATGTGACCGACGCTCGGGACATCTCTGGGCGTGATATCTCCGGGCGTGATACTTCCGGTCGTGACAACTCCCGAAATGACATCCATGTCATCAGGCTTTCCGGGCATGTCACCGAGGATATGTCGCTTTGGACACGGACCGGATCGTGACCCGAATCCGATGTCTCAGCGACTCCGTTCACACAGCGTTCACAATCGGGCAATGGCGAAGTAACTGCTCCCTGCGACATTATGGGAACCTCAGTTCCGACCGATTCCCGGTCATCCTGAGTACCCCTTACACATATCCAGTGCGTTTTCTGAACGCCTGGAGGAATCAACGGAGGAAACCGTGGCCTACCAAGCCGAATACATCTGGATCGACGGCACCGAACCGACGCCGTTGCTGCGCTCCAAGACCAAGATCCTGGACGACAGTGTCACCACGCCGCCGGTGTGGGGCTTCGACGGATCGTCGACCAATCAGGCCACTGGTGAAGCATCCGACTGCGCGTTGCAGCCGGTGTTCTCGTGTCCGGATCCGCTGCGTGGCGGCAACAACATCTTGGTGATGTGCGAAGTCCAATTGGCCCGCACCGGTGCTCCGCACCCGACCAACACTCGCGCCGCCTGCGCCGAGGCCGCCAAGAAGTACGCATCGCAGGAAATGATCTTCGGTATCGAGCAGGAATACACCATGTTGCGCCCCGACGGCAGCCCGCTCGGTTTCCCCACCGGTGGTGGATTCCCGCCGGCCCAAGGCCCCTACTACTGCGGCGTCGGCACCGGTCGCGTCATCGGTCGCGAGATCATCGAGGAGCACACCCAGGCTTGCCTCGACGCCGGTCTCATGATCGAAGGCACCAATGCCGAAGTCATGCCCGGTCAGTGGGAGTTCCAGATCGGCGCCGCCGACGCCTTGACCGTGAGCGATCATCTGCATGTGGCCCGTTGGTTGCTGCACCGCATCGCCGAGGACTACGACGTGGTCATCTCGCTCGATGCCAAGCCGCAAAAGGGCGACTGGAACGGAGCTGGTGCCCACACCAACTTCTCCACCAAGGCCATGCGCAACGACACCGACATGAAGGCCATCAATGCGGCCTGTGAAGCGCTCAGCAAGAAGGTCATGGAGCACGTCACCAATTACGGTCATGACATCGAAAGTCGTCTCACCGGCAAGCACGAGACCGCCCCGTGGAACAAGTTCAGCTTCGGTGTGTCGAACCGTGGCGCTTCGATCCGTATTCCGTGGCAAGTCGAGAAGTCCGGTAAGGGCTACGCCGAGGATCGTCGTCCGAACGCGAACTGTGATCCTTACACCGTCACCCGACTCTTGCTCGAGACGGTCTGCGGTAGCTGACCTCGTCACCCCCGGGTGTTGGTGCCCGGTATCCCCGAGAACACGCATGATCGCGGTCGGTAGATCCGGCCGCGATCATGTTTTTCGAGAGCACGTGAACTACTGAACCGGGTGAGTTTCTTCCGTGTCCCCGGCAGACTGGAGCCATGAACATGCTGAATCAGCAGCGTGATTACGTCTTGCGGACGGTCGAGGAGCGCGGTGTGCGCCTGATTCGTCTGTGGTTCACCGACGTGGTCGGGAGTTTGAAGAGTTTCGCCATCAGTCCAGCGGAACTGGAGAACGCCCTCGAGGACGGCATGACCTTCGATGGCTCGTCCATCGATGGTTTCTCACGCATTCAAGAGAGCGACGTTCTGGCCATTCCGGATCCGAACACCTTCGTGATGCTGCCCTGGGTCGAGGCGAAGTCGCCGGAAGCTCGGGTGTTCTGCGACATCCATCATCTGGACGGCTCACCCTTCGATGGGGATCCCCGTCAGGTGTTGCGCCGCAATCTGCGTCGGGCTCAGGATCTCGGTTTCGATTTCCTCATCGCCCCGGACATCGAGTTCTTCTACTTCGCGCCACCCGAACCCGGTCAGCCGCCCAAACCTTTGGACGAAGCCTCCTTCTTCGATCTGACAACCACCGACGTGACCGGTTCGCTGCGCAAGGAGACCATCCGCACCCTCGAGACCATGAGTATCCCGGTGGAGTATTCGTTCCACGAGGACGCACCGTCGCAGCACGAGATCGATCTGCGCCACACCGATGCCTTGACGATGGCCGACAGCGTGATGACCTTCCGATTGGTGGTGAAAGAGGTCGCCGCTGCTCAGGGCGTACACGCCACATTCATGCCCAAACCCTTGGAGGGTGTGCAGGGCAGCGGAATGCACCTGCACATGTCGTTGTCGCGCAACATCACGGAGTCCGGGACGCTCCCCGATTCCGGGGACTACGACAGCAATGCCTTCTACGCGCCGGACGACGACTACAACCTGTCCGACACCGCCAAGATGTTCATGGCTGGTCTG
>JBMTPW010000172.1:0-4723 GCA_049444115.1 Ilumatobacteraceae bacterium
CGCAATTCGGCGTTCACGACCTCATCGATTTCGTGACCCTCGACGGTGATCGCTGGAACCTCCACCCGCAATCCCCCGTATCCAGGTACCGAAATCACCGGGCGGATCTCACACGTCGCATCGAACTTGACCGGGCCTGCGGACTGGCCGTCGACGATAGTGATTTCGGGTGCGGCGACGATGTCCACGTTGTGCTCCCGGACCGCTCGGGCCAAATACTGGGGCACTCCGTCGCGCAGGGCCTGTTCACGGGCGGCAGTCGTTCCGATACGGGCTTCCAGCACCTTGCGCGGTGCCTTACCGGCCCGAAAACCGGGCAAGCGCACCTCACGAGCAATCTTGTCGAATGCCGCCTCGATGTGCTGGGCGAATTCCTCCTCGCCCACCTCGACCGAAAGTTTTACTCGGTTGCCGTCCAGCGTCTCACAGGTCGTCTTCACAGGAAGCGAAGTCTACCTGCGGTGTCGCTCCGGGAACCCTCGGTGAGGCATGATTGACCCATGCCCACATGGAAGCCCCACGCACTTGCCAAGCCCCATGCCGATCAGCTCGAACTGCGCATGGGAGACCGCGTCGTGGCCGTCGTCGATCTGGCCGATGTGCCGGCGGCGACACCGGGCAAAGTGATCCTCTCCAATGGGTTCAACTGGCAGCGTTATCGAGTCCTGTTCGCCAACGGCATCGAACTCGGGGACCTGGATGGGCGCCATATCGCTCCCACCGGACGAGCGGCCAAGAGAATCGCGCGGGCCGCCCGGCGGTGAACGCCGAACACTCCCGACGTCATCGTTTCCCGGCACTTTCGGGACCCTCGGGAGCTTGGGCCCGTTTCGACGGACCTTCCGGTACCCAGTTGCTCGACACGGCCTTGGCGGCCATGGTCGACTGGGTGCGATCGGGGAACACGGCCGCTGTCGGAGGACCTTTCGAAGCTGCCCAGCGATGTGCGGAGCTCTTGGATCACACGCGCTCGTTGCTCGGCCGTCTCTTCGGCGCCGATCCTCTCGGCTTCAGTTTCGGACCGAACACCACCACCAACAACATGGCTCTGGCAAATGCCATCTCCGAGACTCTCGGACCAGGTGACACCGTAGTGAGCACCAGACTCGATCATGACTCCAATGTCATGCCGTGGCGACGAGCGTGCTCGCGCGCTGGCGCTCGACAGGTCATGGCGGATTTCGATCGGTCCACGGGAGAGTTGCAGGCGGAGTCGGTCGTGGATCTGATCGACGACTCGACGCGCTGGGTGACCGTACCGATGGCCTCGAACCTGCTCGGCACCATGCCCGACCTTGCTCCCATCATCGAAGCGGCGCATCGCGTCGGAGCCCGAGTCTTCGTCGATGCCGTTGCTGCGGCCCCGCACCACCGCATCGACATCACCGCACTCGATTGCGATGTCATGGTGACGTCACCCTACAAATGGTACGGACCGCATCTCGGCGTGATCTGGTGTCGACCGGAGATCATGGAAGAACTCGACATCTGGCGGGTACGTCCCGCTGGCGATCGCGGACCGCGCAAGTTCGAAACGGGAATGCCCAATTTCGAGGGCATCGTCGGCACGGCTGCCGCCGCGTCGTTCCTATTGGAAGAGGACATCGACGCCATCGCCCGATACGAAAGCGAGATCTTCGGTCGTCTCTGGGAAGGACTCGGTCAGATTCCGGGGGTCCGACGGATTGGTCCGACCGCTTCGACTCTGCGCGCTCCGACCGCCGCTTTCACAATCGACGGAGTTCATCCCAGCGCCGCCAGCACCCGTCTGGCTGCGGAGCAGATTGCCGTCTGGGACGGACACGCCTACGCCGTCGAAGTGGTGGAGCATCTCGGGCTCGCCGATCGCGGCGGAGTCATCCGGGCCGGCGTGGTGCGCTACATCGAAACCGAGGATGTGGACCGTTTGCTCCAGGGAGTTGCCCGTCTTTCCGATGAAACGCGCCGCTGACCATCACTCCGGAGCCGAATCCCTCGGTCGCGAGAACTCCAGTCGGGTGGCGAAGACGGCGGCTTCGGTGCGCCGCTCCATGTCCAGTTTGGCCAACATATTGCTGACGTAGTTCTTGACGGTCTTTTCTGCGAGGTGCAGGCGTTGTCCGATTTGTCGATTGGTGCACCCTTCGGCGATCAGGTCGAGAATCTTGCGTTCCTGGTCGGTCAGGCGCGCCAGTCGTTCATCTTCGGGGGCGGGCTCCCGTAGTCGTCGCAAGACTCGGCCGGTGACCGCGGGATCCAGCAAGGATTCACCGAGGGCCACGCGCTCTACCGCTCGAACCAATTCGTTGCCACGAATCTGCTTGAGTACGTAGCCCGACGCGCCGGCCATGATGGCCTCGAAAAGAGCCTCGTCGTCGCTGTAGGACGTCAACATCAGACAAAAGACGTCCGGGAACTCGCTGCGCACTTCCCGACACACCTCCACCCCATTCCCATCGGGAAGGCGGACATCCAGGATCGCCACGCGCGGTGCAGTGGCCTTGATCCGCGGAATGGCTTCCGCCGCCAGACTGGCCTCCCCGACCACGGCGATGTCTCCCGTGGATTCGAGCAACGAGCGCACCCCTTGCCGGACCACCTCGTGGTCGTCGAGCAAGAACACGGGGATCGGCCGGGACATGCGAGGAGTCTGCCCCACCGCGGCATTCACCGTTAGGGTCCAAGGTCACATATTGGTGCTTTGGACAATCCGTCCGACCAAAGTTCTCGATCGGCGTATCCTCTTCCAATGGCGCCGGAGCCCCACCAGGCCAGCACCCTCCCCTTGGACCTCGATGACGACGTCATTCGCCAGGCCCTCGAGGAGAGCCCTGACGGACTGCTCATTGCCGAAGGGGATGGGATCATCATCTTCGTGAACCGCGCACTGTGTCGGATGACCGGGTACGCACCCGACGACCTCGTTGGACGATCGGTCGACATCCTCGTCCCGACGCACTCTCGGACCCTTCACCGCAACCTTCGCGCAAGTTACGCCCACCATCCCCAACCGCGACCGATGGGTCGCGGGCTGTCCCTGACCGCCACCCGCGCGGATGGTTCGGAATTCCCGGTCGAAATCAGCCTGTCACCGGTTTCCCGTCCCCGCGAAGCCCTCACGATCGCCTCCGTTCGCGACATCACCGAACGGCTCGAAGATGCCGAGCGTCTGCGCAGTACACGCGAGATGCTCGCGCTGTCGAGCGAGCGCGAGCGGATCGCTCGGGATCTGCACGACACCGTTCTGCAGCGCTTGTTCGGATTGGGACTCGAAATCCAAGCCCTGGCCATGAAGAACCTCCAGATCTCCTCGCAACTCGAGCACGCGGTCGACGAAATCGACCTGATCATCAAGGAGATCCGCACCAGCGTCTTCACGCTCGGAGCGGCCCGACGGGAAGGGTCGCTCGGCCAGGAATTGGGGGACATCATCGCCCAGTCGGCCCGGATGTTGGGATTCTCCCCCCGACTGAGCATCGAAGGTCCGCTCGAGCACATGGTGTCCCCGCGGATTCGCCCCGATCTGACAGCGTCGTTGCGCGAATCCTTGGCCAACGTCGCCCGCCACTCGCAGGCCACGCTGGTGTCGGTCGACCTCTCGGTTCACGATTACGTATTGACGCTGCGCGTCGTCGACAACGGGATCGGCCTACCCGACCATGCATCGTCAAATGTCGGAAATGGTCTCCGCAATCTGCGAGCTCGTGCCGAAGCCCATGGGGGTGCCTGTGCAGTGACGTCCTCCTCCGAGGGCGGCACCGTTCTCGAGTGGACGATTCGGTTGGTCTGAGAAGGGTCGAAAGTCCCTAGGAGTCCTGTCCGAACTCCCTGCTCGGCCACCTGACCGGAGCGACAGTCTGGGACGTATGAGTCGAGACGATCGTTCAATTCTGATGTGGGGTTCCTTCGGCGTGGCGGTGGCCGCCCTCTTCGTGGCCATTGCCGCTCTCACCGGGTTCGTCGACGCGGAGTCATCCGGTTCGAGCGATGGAACCGGTGCGACGGTGGTGGACGTGCAGCTTTCCGAGTTCGCCATCACTCCGGCCGCGATCGTCGTGCCTCCCGGCAAGGTGCAGCTGCGCGTCGTGAACAACGGCACCATGGTGCACAACCTTTCGATTCCGGCCCTCGGCAAGAAGACCGCTGACCTCCTGGGCGGGGAGTCGGAGATTCTCGACCTTGGTGAGTTGGAGGAAGGCGCCTACGACGCACTCTGCGAGATCGCCGGTCACGCGGCTTCGGGGATGGTGGCGACCTTGACCGTCACGACCAACGCAGGCGCGGCGGCGCCAAGCAAGGATGGTCTGCACGGGTTCGCCAATTGGCAGGAGATGGACCGCGCCATGGAGATCCGAGCCAAGGCCTTTCCTGCCAAAACCATGGGCGAGAAGGGCGGTCAACCCCTCGAGCCGGAGATCGCCGCCGATGGTGCCAAGGTCTTCCGCCTCACTGCCAAGGAAGTCGACTGGGAAGTCGAACCGGGCAAGATCGTCAAGGCCAAGACCTACAACGGCGTGGTTCCGGGACCGGAGATCCGCGTCCAGGTCGGAGATCGCGTGCGCATCGTGCTCACGAACGAGTTGAACGAGTCCACGTCCATCCACTTCCACGGCATCCGCGTTCCCAACGAATTCGACGGCGTCGACCCCTACACCCAAAAGCCGGTCGCCCCCGGCGCAACGTTCACCTACGAGTTCCCCATTCTCGAACCGGCCGTGGGCATCTATCACCCCCACCACGATGC
>JBMTPW010000173.1:0-4668 GCA_049444115.1 Ilumatobacteraceae bacterium
AGGCCGCTCGGCAACGATGAGACCTGTCAGACTGCATCCATGATTCTGCACGACCTCACCACTTCCCGATCGGCATTCGCGCACGGCACCGGTTGGGAAATCAAACCCGAAGGTCTGTGCCAGGGAGACATCTGTGTTCCCGCCCCCGATGCGGTGCGCTCCGATGGCGGGGTGGACGTGGCGATCGTCGCCGAGCGACTCGGCATGCCCCTGATACACGACGACGGCACCGACGTGTGGGCTCTCGGTCCGGCCACATTGAGTGGACATGCGCTCACGACGGTCGCCGCTCCCGATGTTCCGCTCACCTCTTTCGATGGCACACCGTTCGTGCTGTCGTCGTTGCGGGGCCGCAAAGTCGTCCTGGCGGCCTGGGCCAGTTATTGAGGGTGCCGCACCAGCCTGCCCGGGTGGCAGGCACTGCACACCGAAATCGAATCCCTGGGTGCCACCGTCGTCACCGTGGCTCTGGACGTGAACATCGAGCATGCTCGTCCGTGGCACGAACGCGCCGGGGCCACGCACCCGAGTGTGGTCGACACCACGCACGCAACCAATGCCGCACTCGGATTCACCAACATCCCGATGGCCGTGTGGATCGACGAGGACGGCAATCTGGTGCGGCCGGCCGAGAGTGCCTCGATCGAACGGAGTCCGTTGCGCGACATGTCCATTCCCGAGGATCTCCCCGAACGACTTCGCCTCATGTATCGCGCCGTGAAGGAGATTCCCGATGACGGCGATGCCTATCGCGCCGCCATTCTGGACTGGGTTCGCAACGGTGCGGATTCGCGTTTCGCACTCCGTCCCCACGAGGTGATCGAACGCAGTCAACCCCGTTCCGCCGACGAGGCCCGCGCCTCGGCCTGCTTCGAATTGGGCAACCATTTGCGTACCGCCGTCGGGTCGGATGCCGCAGTGCGCTGGTGGAAAGAGGCTCATCGACTGCACCCCAAGAACCTGGCCTACAAGCGCCAGGCCTGGACTCTGGTGACCACCCCCGAGGGTGCCGCCGAGAACGACCTCATGCAAGGTCCGAACGACGTCTACGAATCCAACCTGCTGGACGACGTCCTGGATTCGGGCGGATTCGGGGCCTTCATCGTGCGCCCCCAACTCTGAATCCCCGGAAGCTGCAGCACACGCCGGTGATGGCTCGCGAAGGCGCGGTAGCGTGGAGCAATGGCCGACCTCGAGTACGTCCGCTGGATCCGTAGGCCAGAACTCCGTCGACCCCACGTGGTGGCTGCTTTCACCGGCTGGAACGATGCTGCCGACGCCGCCAGCATCGCCGTGAAACATTTGGTGGAAGCCATGGGAGCGACGCCGCTCGCCGACATCGACCCCGAGGAATTCACCGACTTCGCCACCATTCGTCCACACGTACGGCTCGGCGACGGTTTGAGCCGCCACATCGTGTGGCCGACGGTGAGCATGTGGAGCGTGTCCGGTGAGGGGTCGGATCTCATCCTGGTCCTCGGTCCCGAACCGGCCCTGCGTTGGAAGACCTTCTGCCGCCAGATCATCGGAGTCGCGCAAACCTACAAGGCTGCGTCCATCATGTCGCTCGGAGCCCTGCTGGCCGATGTGCCCCATCGTCGACCCACACAGGTCATTGGTACCTCTCCGGACGAAACCCTCATCGATCGCCACGATCTGGCCAAGAGTCGTTACGAAGGTCCTACTGGAATCGTCGGTGTTCTCAACGACGCCGCCACCAGAGCCGGTATTCCCACTGCGTCCTTGTGGGCCGCGGTGCCGGCGTACGCCGCGCAGATTCCTTCTCCCAAAGCTGCCGCAGCCCTCATCGAACGTCTGGCCGACATCGTGGACTGTGATCCGCTGACCCTGCTGTTGGACGCGCAGGTCGAACAGTACGAAGTGCAGATCGACGAACTCATCAATCAGGACGAGCAATTGGCCAATTATCTGGAGCGACTCGAGACCTTGGACGACGAGGAATTCGAAGACGACGACGAATTCAGCGACGACGATGCGACGGCCGAAACCGACGTCCTGTCGCTGTCGGAAGAGAGTCTCGACAGCGATGCCCTGATGGAAGAGGTCGAACGGTTCCTGCGCAGTCAGCGCGACGACTGACGCCAGACTTCCTCTCGTGGCGCATCGAAGGTGGCGCCACTCGTCTCGCCGCGGATGGCGGCGAAAGCCATCGGACCCCACCATTGGGCCCCCGCGGTGGGCTCCGGCAGGGAGTCCTGCGAGAACCACCCGAGACCACTGGTTTCGAGTGGATGACCCTGCAGAGTTCCGCCGGTGGCGCGGCAGTGGAAGAGAAGCATGTACATCCCGAACCGACTGAAACCCATGCGCTGGCCATCGACGACGCCGAGCAACTGCACCGGTTGGCACTCGACACCGGTTTCCTCGCGTACTTCCTTGATGGCCACCTCACTCGGTGAATAGCCGACGTCGGCCCACCCGGTGGGATACAACCACACTCCCGAATCCGGTCGACGGACCAGCAGGATCTCTCCGTCGTCGTTGCCAACGATGGCCCCTATGGCCACCTTGGGGGTCACGTATCCAGGGACACCTTCTCCGACCGATTCCATCCACTCCTGCACGAAGTGGTCCTGTTCGCGGCGAATCTCGAGAGCTTCATCGGCGGCGGCTTTGATGTCGGCGGCCACGTGCAGAACCTCTTCATAGCGTTCGCGTTCGTACAGATTCTGGGTGAAGCCCAATCCGGTGCGGGCGATCCCGGCCAGGGTCTCGCTCCAACGCACCAGGTCGCGCGTGAAATCAGCCGGCGTGGCCTCGCTCATGAACTCAACCTATCGGTTGGTTCAGCTGACCAAGGTGAAGATGATGGCCCGCTCGATCTCGGCACGGTGGAGTTCATCGTGAAGCTTCGTTCCGCTCTGGGTGCGCACGTAGAACGAGTCGACGACTTCGTCGCCGATGGTTTGAACCGTGGCATGACGAATGTCGAGACCCAAGTCGGCCAGGGCTTTGGTGACCCGGTACAAGATGCCCATCTGATCCGGGGCCCGCACTTCGATGACGGTTGCATTCGAGGACGCCTCGTCGAAGAACGTCAGACGCGGCGCGCTCGGCGCACCTGCCGAACGACGGCGACGGGTGTAGGTGGTGGCGCGTTCGGCAAGACGGGCGTCGATGGCCAATTCGCCGCGCACGGCGCGACGCAAGTTGGAGACCACCGGTGACCAATCGATGGGTCCGTGCACCGGCACGGCGACGCGGAATCGCGATGCCGCCATTCCTTGTTCATCGGAATGGGCCTGGGCGCCGAGAACGTTGAGACCGTGCAGTGCCAGGACTCCGGCGACGCGACTGAACGTTCCCGGACGGTCGGCGGTGACCACGGTGACCGCCGAGTCCTCGGTGCGCACGTCGGTTTCGCCGCTGGCCATCATGGCCAGCACCTCGGCATCGGGGAAAAGCCTCCATTGAGCGGTGCTGATGTCGGCTCCCCCCAACACCAAACGGACCCGCTGCACCAGATCGTCCACCAGTTCGGATTTCCAGGATCCCCATGCCGAGGGACCGGTGGCCAGACTGTCGGATTCGGTGAGCATGTGCAGGAGTTCGAGCAGAACCGGCGACCCGACCGCCTCGGCCACGGCGGTGATGGTCGCCGGGTCGGCGAGATCCCGGCGCGTGGCCACGTCGGGAAGCAGCAAATGGTGCTCCACCATGGCAACGAGAAGGTCCGTGTCGTCGATCGTCGATCCGAGGCGCGGACCGATCCGGCGCACCAAGTCCATACCGACCTCGGTGTGGTCACCCGGGTATCCCTTGCCGATGTCGTGGAAGAGCGCACCGAGCACCAACAGATCGGGCCGGGTCACTCGGGAGGCTCGTTCGGCGGCGTTCGCCGCCGCCTCCCACAGGTGTCGATCCACGGTGAACCGGTGATACGCGTTGCGTTGAGGACGCGAGCGGTTGGGTGCCCATTCGGGAAGGATGCGCACCCACAGACCGCGTTGATCGAGAGCCTCCAGAACGGGAATGGCATCTCGTCCCGTGAGCAAGAGACTCACCAGATCGTCCACGGCCCCGGCCGGCCAGGGAGACGGCAACGCCGGACAGTCCTGGGCCAATCGATCCAAGGTCGGTCGGTCGATGCGGGTGCGTTCACGTGCAGCCGCAGCAGCCACGCGCAGGAGCAACGTCGGATCGGCAGCTGGATCGATGGTGTCGTCGAGGTGGATCTCTCCTTGGCGCAAGACGACTCCTGGAGCGAGCGCCCGATCGGGCACCGACGTTGTGGCGGCCGATGTGACTCGGGCCCAGAGTTCGTCACCCACCCATGCCACCGAACGCCCGGCCGAGGACACCGCACTCATCAATGCATCGGCCGAGGGATAGCCGCACAAGGTCGCAACGGCATCTTGATCTTCGAGGTGGATCACGTCGCCGGCGCGCCCGGCGTGGCGGTGCAGGGCCATCCGCACATGGGCAGACAAGTCATCTGGCGCGTCGCCGACCACGGTCTTGGCCGACACCTCGATGCCAAGCGAGTTCAGCACCTCGGTGATGGCCAGGGAATTGGTATCGAGCTTCGTCGGCGTCAGCAGTTCACTGCCCACGGCCAGAATGGCGGCGCGGCGGACGGCCATCAGCGCAGCATCCAGTCGGGCCGCCACCAGACCAGCAGTCGCACGGCCAGATGCGCATAAACGC
>JBMTPW010000174.1:0-4662 GCA_049444115.1 Ilumatobacteraceae bacterium
GCGGTTGGTCACCAAGATGCGGCCCACGCCGGCATCGGCCATGGCCACGATGACCCCTTCGCCCATGTCTCCGGCGCCGACCACCAACACCGTCAGTCCCTCGATGGACCCGAGGGTTTCACGGGCCATGTCCACCGCGGCCGAACTGACACTGGCGGTGTGTCGTCCAATGGAGGTTTCGGTGCGAGCTCGCTTGCCGGTTTCGAGAGCCAATCGGAAGAGCAGGTTGAGGGTGGAGAGCGATCCGCCTTCGCGCTGGGAGCGTTCCCAGGCACCACGAACCTGACCGAGGATCTCGCTCTCGCCAAGGACCGCGGAGTCCAATCCGGCGGCCACTTCGAAGAGGTGACGGACGGCTTCCTCGTCGTGCTGGCTGTAGACGTGGGGTGACAATTCATCGGCGGCGAAGCCTCCGAGGTCGCAGAAGAAGTCGCGGAGATCGGCGTAGGCGCCGTGGAACTTCTCGGCCACCGCGTACACCTCGGTGCGATTGCAGGTGGACAACACCACCGCTTCCCGAATGTTCGGCCGGGACATCAAACCATGGATCATCTTCGGCAGGGCCTCATCGGAAATGGTCACCCGCTCCAGCAACGACAGTGGGCTGGTGCGGTGATTCACCCCGAACACGACGATCGACACGATGTCACCCTATTCCCTGAAGCCCCGAGCCCCGATGTCCGGTTCCGTGATTCGAACGATCCGGTTCGCCCCGAGAATCCGACGGCCCTAGGCCGACGCCCCGGAGGAAGTGGCCGAAAAATTCCGCCGGTTGTTGAGGCGACGCTGCTCGTGGTAACTGAGGATCTGCAATTCCAAGGCCAGGTCCACCGGTCGCACGGAGATTCCCGCCGGTACCGAGAGCACCGCCGGAGCGAAGTTCAAGATGCTGGTCACACCGGCCTTCACCAGCCGATCAGCGGCCTCTTGGGCTGCGGCGGCCGGAACCGCCACCACGCCGATGGCCACACCGCGCGCCGCCACGATCTGCGCCAGTTCGTCGAGGTGCCGCACCCGTACTCCGCCGATGACCGAGCCAATCTTGTTCGGATCGATGTCGACGATCCCGGCCACCGGAAAACCCTTTTCGCCGAACCCTTCATGACCCGACAAGGCCTGACCGAGATTGCCGGCACCGACGATGACCACGGGCCACTCATGGTTGAGACCGAGAACTTGTTTGATCTGGTAGACGAGGTAGTTCACGTCGTAACCCACGCCACGGGTGCCATAGCTGCCGAGAAAACTCAAATCCTTGCGAACCTTGGGGGCGTTGACTCCGGCGAGCTCGGCGATCTGCTCGGACGACACCTGGTGGACGTCGTCCTCGATGAGAGCATTCAAGAGACGGAGATAGACCGGCAAGCGGGACACGGTGGCCTCGGGAATCCGGCGACGGGGGGCATCGGCCATACGGAGAAGTTACGTGCTACCGGCGCGACCCACGCAGTCACGACCATGGATGTGTCACGAGCCACGGTCGCACGGTCGAGAACGCGGGTGACACCCGTGATCCGGCATCCGGAAGAGATCTTCCCGTCGTAGTCTCACCACGGTGACCGTGAACGTCGCCCTGTCCGCCGCAGCCACCTTGGTGGCCGCAGCCTTCGCCATTTCAACCTTCGATCGCTGGATACGCCGACGTCGACCTCATGATGGGGCCTGGACGGTGTCCCTGGTCCTGTTCGTTCTGGGATCGGGAGCGCTGTGGTGGGCGCAAGCCCGCGGGTGGAGTCTCGCCTCGTTCCGGGTCTTCTTCTTGGCCGGGGCAATCGTGAACGTGCCTTGGCTGGCCCTCGGCACCGTCTACCTTCTTGCTGGTCGCGACATCGGAGATCGTGCGCGCGCCTGGCTCATCGGATTGTCGGGGGCGGCCACTGGCGTGGTGCTCATCGCTCCCACCAAGGCCCCCGTGGATCCAGGGGAACTGCCCCAGGGTTCAGAGCTCTTCGGCGTGGCACCACGGGTGTTCGCCGCGGTGGGCTCCGGAGTGGCGGCCCTGGTGATCATCGTCGGTGCCGTGTGGTCGATCGGACGCGTGATGCGCGGTCGCGTTCCAGCCTTGGGCGCACAGCACCGTCACATCGTCGATGGCAAACGGGCCGCGTTCGCCAACGGTTTGATCGCCCTGGGAACGCTGATCCTGTCGGCGAGTGGCACATTGGCCGGACGCCTCGGTGAGGAGCGGGCCTTCATCGTGACCCTTCTGATCGGTGTGAGCGTGCTCTTCAGCGGATTCCTGGCAGCCTCCAGTTCCCGATCGCCCGCGCTCCAGCTGGTGATCACGGACTCGACAACCACTGCTTCGATGCTCGGTCGCGCAGGGGACGACGATTCAGCGACAGGTGACTCCGCAACCGGTTGATCAGAGCGAGCGGCGCAACAATTTGCCGAAGTAGTTGTGCGGCAACTGGTCCACGATCAGCACCTTGTTCGGGCACTTGTACCGGGCAATGTGCTCGTGGCAGTGATCGACGAGGGTGTCCTCGTCGGCTTCTGCTCCGGGTTTCAACACCACGTAGGCCCGCACTGCCTCACCGGTATGCGGATGAGGGACGCCCACCACACCGGCTTCGAACACCGCCGGATGCCGCAGCAGCACATCTTCCACCTCGGCCGGATACACGTTGAAACCGGACACGATGATCAGATCCTTGGCTCGATCCAGCAAATAGAGATAGCCGTCGTCGTCCACCATGCCGACGTCACCGGTGTGCAGCCATCCCTCCGAATCCAACACCCGCGCCGTGGCGTCGGGGTCGTTCCAATAACCGTCGAAGACATTCGCGCCGCGCACCCAGACTTCACCTGAGTCGCCCACCGGAACGTCCTCGCCCTCGTCGTCCACCACGCGTACGTCCACGCCAGCGAGCGCCTTGCCCACCGATCCTCGCTTCACCGGGATGCCCACCGAACTGGTGACCACCGGAGACGCTTCAGTGAGTCCGTACCCTTCGCGCAGAACCACGCCGAACTTGCGCTCCATGCGCTCCATGGCGTCTTCGGGCATGCGGGCCGCACCGGTGAGCGCCAACCGCACCGAGGCAAAGGCCTTGCGATCGATGCCGTCCATGAGTGACAGCGCCACCCACACCGGGGGTGCTCCAGGAAAGATGGTCACCTTGCGTTGTTCGATGGTTTCGATGGCGGTGAGCGGATCGAAACGTTGCACCAGCACCACGGTGGCACCAGCCATCAGGCTCATCCCGAGCACCACGTTCAAGCCGAAGATGTGGAACATGGGCAATACCCCGAACACGACATCGGTCGAGAGGATGTGATCCTCGGTGGAGTTGTTCTGACACATGTTCTCCAAGAGATTGCCGTGCGTGAGGATGGCCGCACGCGGAGCACCGGCGGTTCCACTGGTGAAGATGAGCACCGCTGGAGTGTGCGGAGGAACACTCGTCCAACGAGTGGGCGGACCCTGCAGCAATTCATCGAAGGGATGAATGGTGGCCGCACCGGCGAGAGCTCCAGCACTCGCCTCATCGGTGATGACGATGTGGCGCAAGGACACGAGCGAGGTTCGATCAACTCCGGAGAAGGACGGAGAACCCGACGCCTCCACGACCACGGCGATGGGATCGATGGCCTCGAGTTCGCCCTGCAGTTCCGGAGTAGGACTGAGAGGATTCATGGGAACGGCGATGGCGCCCATACCGACCGTGGCCATGTAGGCCACCACGAACCAGCGGCCGTTCCCGCACAGCATGGCGACGCGATCTCCGGGCTTGACCCCGAGCTGTGTCAGCGACCCGCGGAATGCTTCGATCTGTCGACGCAGATCACCGTAGGACGTGGCCCGACCGCGACTGATGATGGCGGTGGTGTCGGCATCGTGGGCGTCGACGATGGATGCCAGGTTCAACATGTTCCCCGATTCACCTTCCCCCTCCGACCGAAACGTCCCCGATTACAGGCGCAGGAGCGACACGATGCCCGCAACCATGATGGCCGCCAGGAGCAGTGCCATGGTGAGAGTCGTTGCCGGCCGCACGAGGTCACTGTAGTGGGGTCGGTACGGCGTCAGGGTCGTTTCCGTGGGGCGGCCACGGTCGTGCTCACCGCCGGATCGGCAGCGGTCGACCCGACGACGCCCATCGACGACTCCACCAGGACCTGGTCGCCCTCGCCCAGAGGAAGTTCCCGCGCCGCCGAGCCGCGTTCGACGGCCAAGCACAAGAGGCCAGCCGAGTCGTGCACCAGTCCCACTCCACCGGGACCCAGTTCGGCGAACCCTGGCACCACCGGAACGTTGCGAGTGACGTCACCAAAGGTCACGCGCACACGATCGATGTCGGACCCGAAGGTGGATTCCAGATCCTCGGGTCCGATGTTCAGTTGGCAGTTCCCGAAACGATCCACCCACAGCACTTCACAGGCGAGTCCGCCGTTCTCCGAGCGGGCGATGGGAATCACCCCCGGGAGCAGCGTGCTCGGATCCACAGGTGTACCCACCTCGAAGAGATCGGCCCCCACACAGAGCGCCCCGGCCACTGGTGCGAGGACATCGCGCGCCGCGAACACCTCTCCGGGAGAGATGAGATGCAAGTCCTGACGGTCCAGGATCACGGCGCGTTCGGCTCCGCCGACGATGGCCACCGCTGGGGCGAGCAGGCCGTTATCGGGTCCGAGGAAGATGCCGCGGGCGTCGGCCAC
>JBMTPW010000175.1:0-4660 GCA_049444115.1 Ilumatobacteraceae bacterium
GCCGTTGGAACCCGTTCGCGGGTCCGGGCGAACTGGTCGATCAGGAGATCGAATCGTTTCACCGGAGCCAGACGCCCGACGGCCACGACCGATGGTTGCGCGGTTCGTGCTCCACCAGGAGAGAAGATCGGATCGACTCCAGCCGGAGCAATACTCAGCCGTCGCGGGTCCCAGCCCAGATGGACCATCTCGGCATATGAATCGGCCGACAAGGTCACGGTCGGCGTACCTCGATACCACGGGGGTGCGAGGCGTGTTTCCACGAGGCGGCCGAGAAAGGCGATCGGTGTCGGGAAGATCTGATTCCACATCGGACCGTGGACATGGTGATACACCAGAATTCGCGGTCGACGACACCACAGTGGAGACATCCACGGCACGCCGTTCCAGATCTCCACCAAGGCGTCGAAGGAACCCATCCGCCGAGTCAGCTCCGACCCGATCGTGCGGGGAAACACCGCGAGACGTCCCCCTCGACGAACAACGTCGTAACCGTGACGCGAAGCGGTCGCCGGTCGACCCTCGGCCCGTGATGTTCGATGCAGAACACTGAGCCCTGCTTCCTGCCAGCGAGTCATGAAGGCATCGGCATGCGTCTCCGAACCCCCCGCCTCTGGATCGTCCAGGTCTCTCCACGCCAGAACATGGATGCGCTGGACCCGGCGGTCGAGCAGGTCCTGAACCATCGCCGCCAAGGGCGGCGGCTCGTCTCCGCTCAGGGGATGCACAAGGATCCTTGCGGCGCGACGAAGGCGGCGACCGGAAGTCGCAACTCGTTGAATCGCTGGAGATCTCGGCGCAGTTGCGGTGCGAGATCGGGGTCCATCAGCACCCGGGTCTGGCCGTATTGGGTGTCGAGTGCCTCCAGCAGGTCCGTCCGGCCGGCGCGGCGAAGTTCAGCGTCGATTGCGTCGCGCAATTCCATCGACTCCTTCGCTTCGTCGGACGTGCGAGGATCGAAGATCGCCAGCTGGCGGACGTCGTCACGCGTGGAGAATTTCGCGATGTTCTCCGGGCCGGTTTCCAAGCACAGGACGGCATCGGTGTCGCCGACCTCGCGCACCCGATGCCTCTGAGCCGCCGCCCCCGCCCAAGCATCCACGAAGAGCGGAATCCCACGCTTCTCCATTGCCAGGATCAGGCCGAACGCCGTGCCACCGAGGCTGGCGGGGTCGTGCCAGCGCAGCAGATACGCCTGTGATCGGTCGAGGGTCCGTTCCAATTGTCCCGAGAGCTCTCCGACGATCCGGGAATCTCGTTCGAGAGGGGGCGTAGCGCTCACCGAAGACGCTGCCACCAATGCAATCGCGCCGACGACACAACCGATGCTCATGACGATCCGCCGGTGGCCTCCGGCGGCGATCTTGGTGACAAGAGCCCAGATGCTGACTGCCACCCACAACATGGCCAGAACCCACATCCAGCGGATCAGGTACTCGTAGAAATACCCGAAGATGCGAGCCGTGGCCAGCAAACCGATGACCGTTGCCAGGGTCAGTACACCTTGGAGGGCCAGGATCCGTCGTTGTTCGGAACGCAGAGCCGCTGCGACTCCGGCACCGACCATCACCATGAATCCGAGCGTGCCCCAATAATTCGGTGACTCCGTCGGGAGAAGGCCCGGACCGCCGACGATCGGACCGCCGAGATTGAAGACAGTCGCCATGGCCCGGGCCGCGGCGCCGAAACCGACGACGCTCTCGGTCGGATCGGCAAAATGATTCCAGAGCCGACTCAGGTTTCCCGGAGATCTGGTGAGCTGTTCGATCAGGGGTGGAAGCCACAACAGAACGAGAAGGACTGCTGACGTGATGAGGGGCGACCATCGCCGCAGCGCACGATCCTCCCCGGTGCTGACTCCTTTGGCGACGACGAGCACGGCCAGAGTCAGCAAACCGGCCACCAGGGGGATGTAGCTGACGTGAGTCTGCACGCAATGGGTTCCTACGACGACGGCTCCGAGGAGCATCCATCGGTGTCCGAGCACTATGCCCCAGATCAAAATGACGAAGAGAGCGAACGCCAAGAGGGGGACCCAGACGTTCCAGGGTTCCAGAAAGAAGTCCGGAGCCAACGCACCCACGAGCATGCTGAAACTCACACCCATGGCCCAGGAGGCCTTCCGCCCGCCCAAGCGCCACGTGACGAACAAGGAAAGTGCCACAGCTGTCAGGTGCAGCACGACGACTGCAGCCACCAGACCGACCGATGATCGTCCACCGAGCAGGTACAAGGGATAGATCAGGTACGCCATCGAAGGACCCGGTGTGGAACCCTGATCGAGCAACCCATCACCCACTCGTGCGGCCACGCCGACGAGCGGGGGGTGCTGGGGTATGGATCGAACGATGAGTTCCGTATGGGAGAAGTCGCCGGTCGGGTACCACCGCTCTCCTATCAGACCGATGACCGCCATCACTGCGGGAAATCCGATCACGGCTGCACTGAAGACGATCATCAAGCGCGGGTGATTCTGCAGGAATACGACCGAACGGCGGAATCCGGCCAGAAAGGTTGCGACCACGCCGGATCGCCACGTCGTCGACAGACTCATGACACGCGAGCAGTGATCAATCGGGCAAGCCGTTGCCGTCCAGCGTCGGTGAGTCCCCCGTCGGTTCGCGTCACCACCGTCGCGGACGTCGGACAGTCGTCCCACCAGAGACACGGCATCGACTCGTCGACCGCGCCGATGAGACGCTCGGTGACGACCCGACGGGCGCCCGCACCCTCGAGATCCTCGACGATCGACGTCGGGTCGAGCCCCACCAGCACCAATCGTCGTAGGTGACGCGATGCAATGCTTCCAACGTCGAATGGTTCTCCCTTTGCGGTGCACGGTCGTAGATCATCAGGAGCCATCACCACGACTCCTGTCTCGCGTGCTTCGAGCAACTCCGACGCTTCGCACCACGTCGTGACGGAATCTTCCCACCGCACCGACAGACCAGCTTCCCTGATCCGACGACTCACGACTTCTCGTGCCTCGGCGATCTCACCGGTTCCGATGATCGTGACCTCGGAACGCGCCCCTTGCCCGGTCAGTCCGGGCCACCACCAAGCCAGCACGGCCACTAGGCATACCGACGCCAGGAGCAATGGGGCAACTCCCCGGGATCTCACGCCTCGATCCGTACCCTCCGGTGACACCGAAAAACGGTACCACTGGACCGTCGTGCCTAAGATCTCTTTCACCGTCTCCCGGCTTGCGAGGTCAGAAACCGTGTCAGAGCACGTTCAATTCCATTGCTCCCGGGGCGGCCTGGACCGGAATTCGACGTGACCGCGAGAATTGTTCGCTCCGCACGTCGGAGAGCCGTTGGCGCCCTTCTGGCGTCCCTCCTGACCCTCATCGCCGAGATCGTGTGGCGGCGAAATGACGACCTCACTGTCGGTCTTGTCGGAACCATCGGTTGGATCGTGCTGGCCTTCTTGACCATCGACGAATTCGCTTCGGGGTCACTCGGGACCCGTGTCGAACGCATGCGACGACTGGCGATCGGCTCTCTTCTGTCGTGGTTGGTGGTGGTGGGCGTGTCCGTGGCCTGTCATCGCGGTCACCTCCCTGGACCGCGTGGACTTCTCCAAGGATTGGTTCCCTTCTTAGCGAGCAGTCGGTTGGCGGGCACCCACCTTGCCGCCACTTTCCTCGTGATCGTGGTCATCGGAGTCCTGCTTCATCAGCGCCTGAGTGCATGGCCGAGGACTCGGCGAATCTTCGCCACGGATGCTGGCCTCGCGGGACGTTCGTTGCATGGCTTGACATGGTCGTGCGCTCTCGGTATCGGTTTGTTCGGTTCGAGCGTGGTCGATCTCCTCGCCCGTCAGCACGTGGAGTATTCCCAGATCGATCCGGCGAACGGACGCGCCATCGTCTTCGACGGCCCCGTCGTGCCCACTCTTCTGTGGAGTGCCACCACCGCAGCGGCTCTCGGCCTGGTGCTCCTGCCAGTGCTGGCCATGATCGTCGGTCGCGCCGAACGCGGAACGTGGACGCGCCCTCCCTTCGGGCTTTGCATGGGTGGAGTGCTGGCAACAGCACTCTTGGTGAGATTGGGTACGTTGCTGACCGTCGCCCCGACGCGCACCGACGGTGGCGATCCGCTCTTCTACCACGTGACGGCCAATCTGTTGGCCCGTGGGCGTGGCTTTCCCGAGCCACTGAACTACGTGGCTTTCGAGAACTGGATACCGAGCGCACTTCACGGACCGTTCTACCCCGTGGTGCTTTCGCTGAGTTCACGACTGGGCGGGATCACCTACTTCGATCACAAATTCTTGTCCTTGCTCATCGGCACCGCAGTCGTCGCGCTCACGGCGTTGGTGGCCGGAAGCATCGCCGCCCCCCAACGACGACGACGTGCGGCTTTCGTGGCCGGAACCCTGGCCGCGGTGTATCCCAATCTGTGGCTGGTGGATGGCGTCCTCTTCCCCGAAGGACTGATGGCGGTGTTCACCACGGCGATCGTCTACCTGGCCTACCGCTGGCGGGAGCGGCCAACGTACCTGATCGCAGTACTGCTCGGTGCCGGTATCGCTGCCAGCGCTCTGACCCGCGGCGAAGGTTTGGCTCTGGCGGGATTACTGGTCCTGCCGTGGTTCCTCGGTCATCGGGACCTGCCGTGGCGACGCCGCTGTGTGCACCTGGTCGTGACCGGTT
>JBMTPW010000176.1:0-4658 GCA_049444115.1 Ilumatobacteraceae bacterium
CTTCCTCGGCTGCTTCCAGGAGATGTGCGGCGATGCGCTTGGCCTTGTCGAGGACGCGCGCCGAGGCCACCTTCACCGCTGAGCCACCCGTGGGCACGCCGCGCGATCCCATGGTGCCAATGCCCTGAAGAACGCTCTCGGTGTCACCGGTGATCACCTTGATGCGATCGAAGGAGATTCCCAATTCATCGGAGGCGATTTGCGCGTAGACGGTCTCATGACCCTGTCCGTGTGGCGAGGATCCCGCGAAAATGATGGCTGAGCCGTCGGGCTGGATCCGGACCTGGGCGGACTCCCATGATGCGAGGTGGCCGAATCCTTCGAGCGATCCGTTCGGCCCGAATCCAGCGATTTCCAACCAGCAGGAGAGCCCGATTCCGAGCAACGGCCTGCTGGTATCGCCCCGGCGGGCCCTCTGTTCGGCGCGGAGCTCGTCGTACCGAGCGAGCCGCAGGCATTCGCGGAGAGCTTCGGGAAAATCAGCCGAGTCATAGACCACGTTTTCGTTGTGAGTTTCGTAGGGAAATGCCGAGGGCGGCACGAAGTTCTTGAAGCGAACCTCGGCGGGATCGAGTCCGGTGCGTTTGGCCACGATGTCGATGATCCGTTCGATGGAGTAAGCGGCCTCCGGTCGGCCGGCTCCGCGATACGCGGCCACGGGCGTGGTGTTGGTGACGACCGTGCGGTAGGAGGTGCTCACCTTGGGGATGCGGTAGGCGCCGGCAGCCATCCAGGTGGTGAGTACCGCCAGGCCGAGTCCGGTGGGGTCGGCATAGGCACCGAGATTCTGCGACACCACCAGCCGTAGCGCCTTGATCGTTCCGTCCTTGTCGAAACCGACATCGATGTCGTGTACCTGATCGCGGCCATGCGTCATCTGCATCATGGCTTCGGTGCGCGTCTGACAGAACTTGATCGGGCGGCGCGTCCATTTGGACAGGAGCGGTGCCAGGAAGAATTCCGGATACCAGACGATCTTGGCGCCGAAACCGCCGCCGACGTCGGGAGCGATGACGCGACATTGCGTTTGGGGAACATCGAGCCAGGTCGCCAGATAATTGCGGAGGTGATGCGGTGCCTGGAACGTGGCCCACACGGTGAGGCCGTCCGGACGCCAGTCGGCGAGCACGGCCACCGGTTCGATGGGGACGGCGGCACAGCGCTGATTGACCAGATGAAGGTGAGCGCGACCGTCGCACTTGCCGATCTCGCGTTCGAGATCGTCCATCGTCGGCACCACCGTCAGCACGTTGGATCCGTGCCGGGGAAAGAGGGGCATGGCGTCGGCGGCCGTGGCGTCGTCGATGGTGGTCATGATCGGGAGGGCTTCGTAGGTGACCGAGACCGCGACCACGGCATCGGCGGCGACGTAGCGATCTTCGGCGATCACGACGGCGACCGGTTCACCGACGAAGCGCACCGTGTTGCGAGCAAGAGCCGGCCGTTCCATGTGCGGCAAGCCGCCGGGAAGGTCCGGGAACTCGGTGAGATCGGCGGCGGTGTACACACCGAGTACTCCCGGTATCGCCAGAGCCGCGCGCACATCGATGGCCGTGATCCGGGCATGGGCTTCGGTCGAGGTCACGAAGGAAGCGAAGGCGCATCCTGGCGGAGACAGGTCGTCGACGAAGGTTCCGGTTCCGGTGAGAAGACGCGGATCCTCCTTGCGGAGAACTTTGGCACCAACGAGGCTCATGATCGATCAGTCTCCCTCACGGCTTGATGTGATGACCTTGGCGGTCCTCGGGGTCGTACCACCATTGCTGAGCATTGGCCTTGGACTGTTCGGTGCGGGGACGACCCCAACCGAGAAGTCGACCCAGGAAATAGTCGGGCCCACTTTCTTCGCGTCTCCACCACCGCCGCTGACCGCCGTGCACGCGCTTGCGGTAGGCAGAGAATCCCACGGCAACGATGAGGGCGACTCCGAAGAAGAGGCTCTCCACCCAGGTCGAGCTGACTCCGGCCAACTGGAGGCCTTTCACCCCGGACTGCAGCACGAAGACCGCCAAGACCGTACCCCAGACGTTGAAACGTCGTTTGAACTGGGTGGAGCCGAGGAAGGCCGCGGCGAAAGCCGGAAGTAGGTACGGGGCGCCCGACTGGGACTGGCTGGACCCGAACTGTGATGCCAGAAGAACACCGGCCAAGGCGGCGAAGGTGGCCGACGTGATCAGCGAGCCCCAGAGGTACCGGTCGGTTTGGACTCCGGCCAGTCGGGCAGCCTCGCGCGCGCCGCCGGTGGCGAAGAGATATCGCCCGACCGCGGTGTGTTCGAGCACGAACCACATGACGAGGGCCAGGGCCACGCCGACGAGGACGGTCTTGTTCAGGCCCCAGAACCATTGCGTGGCCAGATCGTTGAAGGACTGCGGAAATCCGAGCAAGGACCGATTGTTCGAACGCCACACGGAATACGCGGTGAGGATGGAACCCATTCCGAGGGTGGCGATGAAGGAATCGATGTGGATCTTGACCACCAGGAATCCGTTGATGGAGCCCACGATGATGCCGACACCCAGAGCTGCGAGAATCGCCAGGGGAATCGGCCACTTCGGTTCGATCAGGATCCACGACACCGTCACCGCCGATGCCGAGATCGTTCCGGCGATGGAGAGATCGAAGACTCCCGCCGACAATGGAATCAGCAATCCGAGGGCCACGACGAGCAAGATGGCGTTTTGATTCATCACCGAACGATGCGTGAGCCAGGTCAGCCAGGTGTCGGGGATCCATGCACTGAAGATGACCCAAGTGATGGCGTACAGGTAGAGCACGCCGATGTTGCGAGGGTGGAAGGTGCGCCACTTGATGGGCGATCGTCGTTCGTCGAAGCGGCTGTCGATCTTCTTGGTCCGTTCGACGCGTTCGTAGACCACGCGGTGGCGGCGCAGGATCTTGTTCTTCTTGAGGACGGGCTTCTTGACCACGTCCCCGGTCTTGGCGTCGATCTTGGGCTGCTTCATGATCTACCTCGAAGGCGGTCAGCGGTGCGGCGCACCCATTGAGCGAACTTCCCGCCGCGCGACACACCCTTGGTGTCGGCTCGCCGGAGATCCGTTCCGTCACTCGGGGTGACGGTGATGGCGTCCCTTTCGTCACGGATCACTTTGAAGGTAATCGGATCGAGGTTCGCGCGCATGTTCTTGCGATGCGACGTCGCTCCGAGGGTTTCGGCAACGAGTCGTTCTTCGGTGAGGGATGCTCCGGTCAGTTCGGCGGCCACCGCTCCCGAGCGCATGATGAGTACGCGATGACACAGATGCACCAATTCCTCGGCATCGGATGAGGCAATGATCACACCGAGACCCTGCGAGGCGGCTTCGGTGATTCGGGCGTAGATGGATGCCTTGGCCCCCACGTCCACCCCTTGGGTGGGTTCATCGAGAAGGAGCACCTTGGGCTCGGTCCGCAGCCAGCGTGCCAGGACCGCCTTTTGCTGGTTGCCGCCGCTGAACTTCTCCATCCGTCGGCTGAGGAGGGGCGGCTGGACATCGAGTTGTTCCACCCAGCGGGCCACGTCACGTCGGAGGCGACGATGACGGAGACGCAAGCGCCCTTGGGCCGGACCGAGACGAGGGAGAGGAACATGTTCCACCAGTCGTTCCTGCGGATCGAGACCGGTGCTCTTGCGGTCGGCGGGAACGAGGGCCAAGCCGGAGCGAATGGAATCGCGTGGCGTGGCGAACACCTTGGTCTTGTTGAGGAGAACTTTTCCGGCGAATCGCGGCGTGGCGCCGAAGAGCGAACCGGCAACCTCTTCCCGCCCCGAACCGACCAGGCCGGCGAAGCCGAGGATCTCCCCGGCGTAGAGCTTGAACGTGAGACCGCGCAAGGTGATTCCGAAGATCATCTCCGCCTCGAGCAATTCGCGACCCACGGTCGGTCGAGTCTCGGGGTAGAGATCGGATGCTTTGCGTCCGACGATCAGCTCAACGAGGGCCCTCGCATCGAGCGATTGAGCCTCCACTCCAGCGGCCACCACCTTGCCGTCGCGCAACACCGTGACGCGATCGGCGAGTTCGAGGACCTCGTCGAGAGCGTGGCTGACGAACAACACCCCGACGCCCATCTCGGCGACTCGACGCACTTCCCGGAAGAGTGCGTCGACCTCGCCCCGATTCAGCGATGCAGTGGGTTCGTCGAGAATGAGCAGACCCGACGTGCCCTCCTCCCAGTCCTGGAGAGCACGCACGATGGCCACGGCGGCTCGTTCGGCTGCGGAGAGCTGACCCACTGGTTGGCGCACGTCGGGAGCGAGTCCGAAGCGGAGAAGCAAGGTCTGGGCGCGCCGCACTTCTCGTCGCCACAGGAGTCGTCCACCTGCACCACGTGCGAAGCCGCGCCCCAGTCCGAGGTTCTCGACCGTCGACAGGGTGGGGACGAGACCCAAGTCTTGGTGGACGATGCGGATGAGTCGACGTCGATCTTGGGGCAAGGACCAGAGGTCGACGGATTCGCCGAGCAGATCCACCTCGGACCCGTGGTCGGCTTTGACGTAGCCGCCCAGGATCTTGATCAACGTGCTCTTACCCGAACCGTTCTGTCCGACGAGGGCGTGCACCTCGCCGGGCCGCACCTGCAGAACGGCATGATCGAGAGCGACCTGTCCGGGATAGGTCTTGGATAAGTCGCGGATATCAAGAATGAGGGGACCA